>NZ_CAXUGK010000036.1:0-50253 GCF_964250605.1 Bacteroides sp. AR20
AGATGTAGAAAGGAATAGACACTCGTTTCCACTCACAAAGATAGTCGCGGTCTTGCTTTTCATAGAGGAAATATAGGTATATTTTGTACAAGACTTCTTATTTATTAGGCAGTTTTTGCGGTTATGTTTGGATAAATGTATAATTTTGGAAGCGCGCCGAACGATACTTGTCTTTTGATAGATGGCAATCGGCGTATCTTTGTAAACAAATTAATTCATTTATTATCATGAAAGACCTTTTACCTATTGTATCTCATTTTCAAATGCAGGGTACGGTTCGTGAAATCAAGCCTTTAGGCTCAGGCCTGATTAACGATACGTACAAAGTGACCACCGCTGAGGCCGATGCGCCGGACTATGTTCTGCAACGTATCAATCATGCCATTTTCCAGAATGTAGAGATGTTACAGTCCAATATCGAGGCTGTGACCGGGCATATCCGTAAGAAGCTGGAAGAGAAAGGAGAGGCCGATGTCGAGCGTAAAGTGCTTCATTTCATCCCCACGGCCGAAGGGAAAACCTATTGGTATGACGGTGAGAACTACTGGCGTATCATGACTTTTATTCCCCGTGCCAAGACTTACGAGACGGTGAACCCCGAATATTCCTATTATGCGGGAGCTGCCTTCGGTAACTTCCAGGCTATGCTTGCCGATATTCCAGATACATTGGGCGAGACAATTCCCGATTTCCACAACATGGAGTTCCGTCTGAAGCAACTCCGTGACGCTGTGGCTGCCGATGCGGCGGGACGTGTGCAGGAGGTGCGGTACTTCCTGGATGAAATAGAAAAACGTGCCGATGAAATGTGCAAGGCAGAACGCTTGTTCCGTGAAGGCAAACTGCCCAAACGGGTATGCCACTGTGATACGAAAGTAAACAACATGATGTTCGACGAAGACGGTACGGTGCTTTGTGTCATTGACCTGGATACGGTGATGCCCAGCTTCATCTTCTCCGATTATGGCGATTTCCTTCGCTCAGGTGCCAACACGGGGTTGGAAGACGACAAGAATCTGGATAATGTGAACTTCAATATGGAAATATTCCAGGCATTTACCAAGGGGTATCTGGAATCGGGCAAATCCTTCTTGTTGCCGATAGAGATTGAGAATCTGCCTTATGCGGCTGCCTTGTTCCCATACATGCAGTGCGTACGCTTCCTGGCAGATTATATCAACGGTGATACTTATTATAAAATCCAGTATCCGGAGCACAATCTTGTGCGTACCAAGGCTCAGTTCAAACTGTTGCAGAGCGTGGAGGAGCATACACCGGAGATGAAAAAATTCATTGACTCATGTATCTGAAAAAGTTTTTAATGACGATAGCGGCAGCTCTTTGCATGTTGCCGCTATCTGCAATTAATCCCCAAAATAGTAAAATGAAAGAATTGAATGTAAAGAAAGTAAGTGCGGCCAATATACCGGTAGAGTCGGTTCCGGCTCTTCTGGATGAAGAGAAGGTGGCGTTTCAGCCCGTAAACACAGTGAATTGGGCTGCTTTTCCTTATACTCCCGATGTGGAATTCCGCATAGCGCATACGGAAGATGCCATTCTGCTGCATTTCAAGGTAAGGGAAGCGAGTGTACGCGCAGTTGCAGGCCACGATAACGGTCCGGTTTGGGAAGATGCGTGTGTAGAGTTCTTCTCTGTGCCTGCCGATGACGGAGTGTACTACAATATGGAGTGTAATTGTGCCGGGACTCTGCTTATTGGGGCAGGTGCCGGACGTGGAAACCGCCAGCATGCCCCGCAAGAGGTGCTCGATAAAGTACAGCGTTGGGCTTCTTTGGGACGTGAGGCTTTCGACGAAAGAGTAGGTGAGTGTGCCTGGGAAGTGGCCCTGGTCATCCCTTATTCCGCTTTCTTCCTGCATGACATCACTTCGTTGGATGGAAAGACGCTCCGTGCCAATTTTTATAAATGTGGTGACAAGCTCCAGACTCCCCATTTCCTTTCCTGGAATCCGATAGGTCTGGAGAAGCCGAACTTCCATTGCCCGGAGTTCTTCGGTACCCTGCATTTCGAGTAGTAGTAGAACAAAAAGTTACTCAACTTGCCCTCACCACTATCACCGCTTTTCTGAAACTCCCTATTCATCGCCCTTTCAAGGGTGAGTGAGAGCAAATAAAAAGGGTGAGGGCAAATTCTACCCTCACCCTTCCGGGCGTACCCGGTTGCTTCCTGCTCTTTCCCCGTCTTTTATAAGACAAGACGGGCCATTGTCTACAGAAACAGTATAATAAATCCCCTTTATATACTTAATCCGTTAGTTCACAACACTGAACAGTTTGTTCCAGCATTAGAGAACACTTTGTTTCAGTATAGAAAAACACTTTGTTTTCATATAATGGAACGAACTGTTTTGTTAAGGGAAACAAAGTGTTTTCTATAAGGAAACAAAATGTTTAGTTAAAGGAAACAGTTTGTTTTACTTAGCATACTGCCTGGAATGAATATGCATCAAAAAATAGTAAAAGATAATGCAGGAACTATTGTAGAGGAATATAGAAAAAGGCACGAACTACGCAAACTTACAGAAAAGAATTTATCCATCCGTATTGTCTGCGTGATTCGTGCCCGAAGAAGGGTGTTTACTTCACGATTCCTTTGGAATTCTTGATGAAGTTGATGATATTGTGTATCTCGTCACTCATCGGTACTTGGTCTTCAATCTTCTGCAAGGCATCCTGCACGCTGAAGTTTCCCTGGTATACCAGACGGTAGGTATTTACGATATGGCGCAATACACGTTCGCTCACCTGGTGTTTGTGTTGAAGCACAGCAGCGTTGATGCCGTGGTATTCTGCCGGATTACCGTTCATGATGATATAGGGCGGCACATCCTTTGATATGCGGCAGCCAGCTTGAATCAGTACCCAACTTCCAATGTGGCAGTATTGGTGCAGAATGACATTGCTGCTCAGAATGGTACAATCGTCTATCTGACATTCTCCGGCTACGGTAGTCTTGATACCCAGTACACAATGGTTGCCTATCTGCACGTCGTGGCAGAGGTGTACACCATCCATCAGGTAGTTTTCATTGCCGATGCGGGTAGCGCTTCCTGCATGGGTAGCACGGCTGATAACCACGTTCTCGCGGATGTCGTTATTATCACCGATAATCAGCATACTGCTCTCTCCCGTATAGTGGAAGTCTTGCGGTTCGGCACCCAGAACGGCATTGTGATGTACCTTGTTCCCTTTTCCCATGCGGGTACCGTGCAGAATTTTTGCACCCGACATAATAATACAGTCATCACCGATTTCCACGTTCCCTTCGATAAATGCAAAGGGCTGGATGGTTACATTCTTGCCGATTTTTGCGGCAGAATCTACATAAGCTAACGGACTTATCATAGTAATTAGCGATTAATGATTAATGATTAGTGATAAATGGTTAGTGATTAGGATTTACTATTTCATTAATCGCTAATCACTAATCACTTATCGCTCATTTTATTCTCTTCCTCCTCCAAGCGCTTGATACAGGCTGATAACCGCCTGCATGCTGCTGAAGGTGTCGGATACTTCTGCAAGCTGTGCGCTGAGGTAAGACTGCTCGGCAGACAAGACTTCCAGATAGGTCGACGTGCCTAAGTTAAACAATTCTTTTGTATCTGAGGCAGCTTGGCGGGCAGAATTTACTTGAATAGTGCGTGAAACGGCTTTGTCCTTCTCCATTTGATACAGGTGCAGGGCGTTGCTCACTTCATTTCCGGCATTTAGCAGGGCGGTTTGGAACTGAATCTTAGCCTGCTCCTCTTGTGCCTTGGCTTGTTTCAGACGGGCAATGTTGGCACCGCGATAGAACAAGGGTTGCGTCAGCGAACCGATGGCGGAAGCCAGCAGTTTACCCGGGTTGACGATACCTGCACCGGAGTTATTGGTCCAGCCTCCCGAACCGCTCAATGTAATCTGCGGGTAGAAAGCGGCACGGGCGCTGTTGGTATTATAGTAGCTGGCAGCCAGTGACATCTCGGCAGCTTTCACGTCCGGACGGTTGGATAGCAACTGCAAGGGGATACCTACTGAAAATTCCGTAGGCAGCTGTTGCTCTTCCAGTACACCGCGTGCGATGCTCTGTGCCGGTTGGTGCAACATCAGGCAGAGGGCGTTTTCGGTTTCGCGTATGCTCTGGCGTATGTCGGGCAGTGATGCCATGACTTGAGCGTAGGCAGTGCGGCTCTGCTCTACGGCAGCAGAAGTGGTTCCGTAGATGCCTGCATCTTTCATGGCTTGCACGGTCTCCAGGTTCTTTTTCAGAATCTCGACGGTGCCTTCGGTGATTTGCAGTTGGCGGTCCAGCATCAGCAGGGTGTAGTACATGTTGGCTACGCCGGCGATGACTTGCGTCTGAACGGCTTGTTCGTAGAATTGCGTCTGCTTCAAGCTAACCTTTGCTTGTCGCTTCGGGTTCAGCAGTTGACCGAAGAGGTCGACTTGCCAGCTTGCGGTGACGGGCAGGGAGTAGATTTGTGTAGCCTTTCCCTTGTCCCAGCTGCTGACGGTTCCTTGCGGAGACAAGGCAAGCATCGGAGCATAGGCAAGGCGGGCAGACATCAGTGCGGCTTGTGCTTGTTTCACGTTCAAGGCGGCACTGCGCAGGTCACCGTTGTTGGTGAGTGCTTGCTCGATAAGTGTCTGCAGCTGCGGGTCTGTGAACACTTCTCTCCAAGGCAGATTACCGAAGTTGGCCGTATCTGCGGCTAATGTATCGTTCACGGACGCCGTGTCGCGATACAGTCCGGCAGTTGTTATGTCTTCGGGTCTGTCGTATGATTTGTAGATGTGGCAACTGCTCAATAAAGCAGTTGCGCACATCAGGCATATTATTTTCTTCATAATCGCTAATCGTTAATCACTATTTTGTATATTGTTCAATCTCCGGTTCTGCATCCGAGTTGTCCACATCTTCCCATTCCATCGGCTTGAATTTCTCCTGCAGGTACTGGAATGCCACGAACAGTGCGGGCACTATGAAGATTTGCAGAATCATACCGATTAACATACCGCCGATGGCAGACGTACCCAGCGTACGGTTACCGTTGGCACCCGCACCGGAAGCAAACATCAGCGGGAGCAGACCGACAATCATTGCCAACGACGTCATCAAGATAGGACGCAGACGGGCTGCGGCACCCAATACGGCTGCCCAGGTGATACTCATACCCATTCTGCGGCGTTCGAGGGCAAACTCTACAATCAAGATGGCATTCTTGGCCAACAGACCCATCAACATGATGAGGGCAATCTGCATATAGATGTCATTGGACATCGTACCCAGAATCATTTTCAGTGCCGGGATGCTGCCCAATGCGCCTATACCGCCTACAAAGAGGAAGCTACCCAGCAGACCGAACGGCACGGACAGCAATACGGATAAAGGCAGGATGTAGCTTTCGTACTGGGCACTCAGCAACAGATAAACGAATACGAAGCACAATATGAAGATGAGTCCCGTAGTGCTGCCACTCGTTTCGGCCTCTTCACGCGCCATACCTCCCAACTCATAACCGAAACCGGCAGGCAGGTTTTCCTGCGCCACTTCGGCAATGGCTTGCAGAGCCTGACCGGAAGTGTAGCCTGATGCGGGAGCCACCATCACCTTCATGGAGGTGTAGAGGTTGAAACGGCTGATGACGTCAGGACCATATACTTTCTTGATGGAGATGAACTGCGTGATAGGTGCCATCTCGTTGCCGTTGCGCACCTTGATGCTTTGCAGTGTTTCCATATTCTTGGTAGCATCAGGTTCGGCTTGTACCATTACGCGGTACATCTTACCGAAGCTGTTGAAGTTGGAAGCATACAAACCACCGTAATATCCCTGCAAGGTAGTCAAGATATCATTGGGGCTGATGCCTGCTTTCTTACAAGCGGCAGCATCAATGTCCAGCTGGTATTGCGGGAAGTGGGGGTTGAAGGAGGTCTTGGCGGAGTTGATTTCCGGACGCGCTTCCAGGGCAGCAGTATAGTTGTTCACCACGTCGAAGAAGTGGTTCAAATCACCACCCGTCTTGTCCTGCATGTTCAACTCGATGTCGCTTGAAGCCGAGTAACCCGGAATCATAGGTGGCGCGAAGAACAATACCTGCGCTTCCTTGATAATCTTTTGGGCGCGCATGTACAAGGTGGCGTACACAATCGTGGAGTTCTGCATCGTGGAACGTTCTTCCCAGTTCTTCAGCTTGATGATGAGTGAACCGTAGGAGGGGCCTTGACCGCCCAAGAAGCTATAACCTGAGATAACGGTACGTGACTGTACGGCAGGGTCTGCAGCAACCAAGCTGTCCACACGGTTCAAAATCTCTTGTGCGCGTTCTTGTGAAGTGCCCGGAGGCAGTGTCACAGCGCCCATGATGGTACCGGTGTCTTCGTTGGGCACCATACCGGTCGGGGTTATCTGCATGAATACGCCCAACAGTACAATAGAGCCGATAACCAGTCCTGCCGATATCCAGCGTTTCTGGATGAAGAACAGCACTTGTTTCTTATACTTGCCCAGGATACCGTTGTATGAGTCATTGAAGGATTGTTTGAACTTGTCGGTAGTCATACCTGCCAACGCCAGCACACTGATGATAATCATCAAGCTACACAGAATGGGGTGTTCGCTGAAGCTGAACAGACCGAAAATCATGCCCAGGATAGCTACCGTCACGAAGAGCAGTGTAATGCCGGGACGCATCAACCGGCCTATAGAGTCGGCATAACGTGCAATCATAATCTTGCGGGCTTCCTTGGCGGCAACGCCTACACGCTCTTTCAGACTTTCGTGTCCGCCGTTGTGAGGTTTCAGGAAGATGGCACACAGCGCAGGACTCAGGGTCAGGGCGTTCAGAGCCGAGAAACCGATGGCAATCGCCATGGTCAAACCGAACTGACGGTAGAAAGTACCTGCCGTACCTCCCATGAAGCTCACGGGAACGAATACGGACATCATCACCAACGTAATGGAGACGATGGCACCACCCAGTTCACTCATGGCGTCGATGGAAGCTGTACGGGCCGATTTGTAGCCCTGGTCCAGCTTGGCATGGACGCCCTCGACGACGACGATGGCATCATCGACCACAATCGCAATGGCAAGCACCATGGCCGAAAGGGTCAGCAAGTTGATACTGAAGCCAATCAGTTTCAATACAAAGAAGGTGGCAATCAACGCCACGGGAATGGCGATGGCGGGAATCAACGTGGAGCGCATATCCTGCAGGAAGATATACACTACGATGAACACCAGGATAAAGGCCTCGATCAATGTCTTGATTACCTCATGTATGGAAGCGAAGAGGAAGTCGTTGGCACTCTGTGCAATGTTTATCTTTAAGCCGGTGGGCAGTTTGCTGGAATAGTCGTCCAGTAGGGCCTCGATATCCGAGATGGTCTGCGTGGCATTACTGCCTGCCATCTGGAAAATGATACAACTCACGGCTTTATGTCCGTTTACCATATTGTTGAATCCGTATGACAGACGGCCCAGTTCCACATTTGCTACATCCTTCAGACGGAGTATTTCACCGTTCTCCAAGGCCTTGATGACAATGTTCTCGAACTCCGTAGTCTGTTGCAGACGTCCTTTGTAACGCAGAGTATACTGGTAGGTTTGGTTACCGCGCTCACCCAACTGGCCGGGAGCCGCTTCGATGTTCTGTTCGCTCAAGGCGGCAACCACATCGTTGGGGATAAGTTTGTATTGGGCCATTACATCAGGTTTCAGCCAGATACGCATGGAGTAGTCTTGTCCCAATACCATGGCATCGCCCACACCGTTGACACGTTTCACCTCAGGGATAAGGTTGATGTTGGCGTAGTTTTCCAGGAACTCGATGTTGTACTGGTCTTTTTCATCATAGATGGAGAATACCATCAACATGGAAGTCTGGCGTTTACGGGTGGTTACACCGATTTTGGTAACTTCGGCAGGCAGCAAGCCTTGCGCCATGGAAACGCGGTTCTGTACGTTCACCGCTGCCATATCGGGGTCGGTACCTTGCTTGAAGTAGATGGAGATGTCGCCCGAACCGCTGTTGGTGGCGCTCGAACTCATATACATCATATTTTCCACACCGTTAATCTGGTCCTCCAGCGGAGCGATAACGGAGTTAAGCACCGTTTGGGCATTGGCACCTTGGTAAGTCGCACTTACCGATACGGTGGGAGGTGCAATGTCCGGGTATTGGGTGATAGGCAAGGTAGCCAGACCAATAACTCCTAAGATTACTATCAGGATGGAAATTACCGTTGATAGTACCGGACGGTTAATAAATCTATCTAATTTCATTTCATGAACAATTAAGGAATTAAAAATTGAAGAATTTTTTTATTTTTCATTCTTTCATTGAAACGCAGTCTGAATATTGCCTTCTTTCTGGTCTTTTAGGGCCTTCTGGTATTCGGCTTCCTTTTCAGCAGGCGTGATGGGCGTGATGGACTGTCCGTCCTTCAGGTTCTGTACCCCTTCGATAACGATTTTTTCGCCTGCTTTCAAACCTTCCGTCACGTAATAATACTTGCCGTCGTCTAAGCTGAACACTTTAACTTCGGTATTTTTCAGCGTGTTGTCCGGTTGCAGTACGAATACGAACTGCTTGTCCTGGATTTCGGTAGTGGCAGACTGTGGAATCATGATGACATCATGCAGCGGGTTGGGGAATACCACATTGCCGGTGCTTCCACTACGCAGCACGTTGTGCTTGTTGGGGAAGAGGGCACGCATGGTTACCGAACCGGTAGTCTGGTCAATGACTCCGCTGATTGTCTCCACGCGGCCACTGTCGGCATACATGGTTCCGTCGATGAGCTGCAACTGTACATTCGGCATCTTTTCCAGAATTTCCTTGGTGCTACCGCCTTCACGAATCTGTGACAAGAGTTGGCGTTCGGTCATGGAGAAGTAGGCGTACATTTCGGAGATGTCGGCAACGGTAGTCAGCGGGCTGGCTACGGAAGGACTAACCAAGCTACCTACGCGGTAGGGAATGCTACCTACTACACCGTCACTGGGGCTGGTTACACTGGTGTATGACAAATTGTTCTTGGCATTGACCAATTGGGCATTGGCTTGTGCTAGTTGTGCCTTTGTCTGTGCCAGCTGGTTTTCGGCCATTTGCAAATCGTAGTCACTGATGATGTTTTTCTTGTTCAGTTCACGTTTGTTGTTTACAGTCAGTTCTTGTGTGTTTACGGCAGCTTTGGCTGTTTCAACAGCAGCTTTGGCCGAATTTACGGCTGCTTGATACTGTACGGGGTCGATGCTGAACAACACTTGTCCTTTGCGCACTGTTGCGCCTTCGTCCACGTGCAATTTTGTGATGAACCCACTCACCATCGGGCGGATTTCTACATCTTGTTTCCCCTTGATAGTAGCAGGGTAGCTGTTTGTCAAGTTGGCAGTGGTGGTCTTTGCCTCAATCACTGCAAATTCGGGAGCTTTACCCGTTCCTTTGTCGCCTTGTCCGCAACTGCTGAGCAGTGCCAGGCAACATGCCAATAATACTAATCTACTCTTCATACTCTTTTTTGTTCTCTGTATAATTTTATATTCTTCTTTTTTTCGATTCTTGAAAGGCGTTTTTGTGTGTAATTCATGATTTAGAAATAAGGCAGGAAAAAGAAAACTGAATACTCCTATTCAGTTTTCGTCTGCAAAAATATTCTTTTCTTAGTATATAAGGTGTGAAACACTTCCTTTTTTAACTATGTTTCATACATAGATGAGAACGAAAGGACATTTTTTGATTAAAATACTGTAAAGCATACCGCTAATTGGCAGATAACCTTTATTTTTGCAGCATGTTAGAACGTAAACGCCATACTAAAATGAAGCCGCTTTTCCGCAGGTTGTTGGGGGGTGTTGCCATAGCTGCCGCACTGTATTCTTGTGCCAGTGTAGGCCGCATTGAAGGAGGACCTTATGATGAGACTCCTCCGCGTTTTATTTCCGGTACTCCCACGCCCGGCGCACTCCATCACAATAAAAATAAACTTTCCATTGAGTTCGACGAATTTATCAAGCTTGACAAGCCGAATGAGAAGATTGTAATATCCCCTCCGCAGGTGCAGCAGCCCGAAATTAAGTCTAATGGGAAGAAGGTGGTCATCACCCTGCAGGATACATTGAAACCCAATACCACTTATACATTCGATTTTGGTGATGCCATCCAGGATAATAATGAGGGGAATCCCTTGGAGAATTTCTTCTATTCTTTCTCTACGGGCGACCGTCTCGACTCTATGGCTGTGGCCGGTACAGTACTGAATGCGGCCAATCTTGAACCGGTGAAAGGAATGCTGGTCGGTCTGCATGCCAATCTGGCCGACTCCGCTTTTACCAAACTTCCTTTTGAGCGGGTGGGGCGTACGGACAGTCGCGGACGCTTCTCTATCCGTGGAGTGGCTCCCGGCAAGTATCGCATTTATGCCTTGCAGGATGCCGACCAGAATTTTGCCTATTCCCAGCCGACGGAAGTGATAGCTTTTAATGACTCTATCATCATTCCTTCCATGGAAGAGCGCATGCGCCAGGATACGACCTGGATAGACTCGCTGACAGTAGATACGATTGTAGAACGTCAATATACCCACTACCTGCCGGATGATGTTCTGCTGCGTGCTTTCAAGGAGCTTTCCTTCTCGCAACGTTTTTTGAAGGCCGAACGGTTGACTCCGGAGAAGTTTTCGCTCTATTTCACTGCTCCGGCAGACACGTTGCCTTTATTGAAAGGATTGAACTTTAATGAGGAAGATGCGTTTGTTATAGAACAGCCTACCGGCCGGAACGATACGATTCATTATTGGATAAAGGATTCTCTGCTCTATAAGCAGGATTCCCTGAAAATGAGTATCACCTATTTGTATACGGATAGCCTGAAACGATTGGTACCCCGTACCGATACTTTGAATGTGCTGGCGAAGTTGACATACGACAAGCAGCAGAAGCAGAAGCAGGAAGCGAAGGAAAAGGAACAGAAAGAGCGTGAGAAGAAAAAGAAGAAGTTGAAGGAAGGTGAGGTGGAAGAGCCCGAGCCGACGGAATTCCTGGCTGTAGATGTGTATGCCCCTTCTGCAATCGATGTATATGATTATCTTACTCTGTCGTTTACGGAGCCGGTGGCAAGCATAGATACCACCGCTTTCCATCTGAAACTGAAAGTGGACTCGTTGTGGCAGGATATCCCGTTCGACTTTATGCGCGACTCTTTGGACTTGAAGCGTTATAATCTGTTTGCCGAATGGGCACCCGGCGAAAGCTATACATTTGAAGTGGATTCTGCTGCCATACGCGGGTTGTACGGGTTGTTCTCCGACAAGATAAAGAAGGACTTCAAGGCCAAGAAGCTGGAAGAGTACGGGCAGATATTCTTTAATGTGCATGGAGCGGACTCTCTGGCTTTTGTGGAACTACTGGACGGTCAGGACAAAGTGCTGCGCACGGTGCCGGTGGTGGATGGGAAAGCCGATTTCTATTTCCTCAATCCGGGCAAATATGGAGCGCGGCTGATAAATGATACGAATGGGAATGGCGTCTGGGATACGGGAAACTACGCCGAGAAGCGCCAGCCTGAAATGGTTTACTATTATCCGATGGTTCTGGAGCTTAAAGCGAACTTTGATTTGACCCAGGAATGGGATATTAAGGCCAAGTCCCTGGATAGGCAGAAGCCGGACGAACTAAAAAAACAAAAACCAGATGAAGACAAGAAAAAGCAAAACAGGAACAAAAATAACCGCAGTGGCAATAGCAGCCGCAACAGTGGTAGAGGCCATAGCTATTAGGCGGAAGCAATTGTTCATTCTATTAATGGTGGGAGCGGTCTGTTTGGGAACCTCCCAGTCTGTTCAGGCCCAATGTACTGCAAAGAATGAAGCTTTCCAGTCGGGCGAGCATGTCATGTACGATTTATATTTCAATTGGAAGTTCATTTGGAAGAAGGTGGGTCTGGCAAGCCTCACTACCAATGCCACGACTTACCATTCCGAGCCTGCATTTCGCTTTAACTTGCTTTGTGTAGGCAGTAAAAAGACCGATTTTTTCTTCAAGATGCGTGATACGTTGACTTGTTATGTCAGCGATAGGTTGGAGCCGCTCTACTTCCGTAAAGCGGCAGAGGAGGGAAGCCGCCATACGGTGGACGAGGCTTGGTTCTCCTACTCGGACGGACTGGCGAATGTAAAGCAGAGACGCACCTGGCACAATCCCGTGCGTGAGGCTCAGGAGATGGAATACAGTGATAGTCGCTGTATCTTCGATATGTTGAGCATTTTGGCGCAGGCGCGCTCTTATGACCCTAAAGACTACAAGGTAGGGCAGAAGATACTCTTTCCCATGGCCACAGGACGCAGGGTGGAAGAGCAGACGTTGATTTACCGCGGCAAGGAGGAGGTCAAGGCGAATAACGACACCGTTTACCGCTGCTTGGTATTCTCTTTCGTAGAGTACAAGAAAGGTAAGGAGAAGGAGGTCATCACCTTCTTCGTATCCGATGATAAGAACCACCTTCCCATTCGCTTGGACATGTATTTGAATTTCGGTTCGGCCAAGGCATTCTTCAAGAGTGTCCGGGGCAACCGCTATCCGATGACGTCTGTGGTAAGGAAAAAGTGATGTTATCCCCTTTTCTAAATACACTGGATTCGAAAGTGGCAATCAGTTTTCCCTCCTGGTTGGTGACGTCGATCTGGTAATATCCGGTGGTGCGGCCGATGTAGCGTTCGCGTGCTTCGGCATACAGTACATCGCCCGGTCCGCTGCTGCGCAGGAAGGTGATATTGGACGAAAGAGAGAAGGCCAATGTTCCGTGGGAGTTGGCTGCTGCTGCCAGTGCCAGGTCGGCAAGGGTGAAGATGGCCCCTCCTTGCGTACGGCCTCCTGCATTGAGATGCTCTGCCGTGATAACCAGGCGTGCCTTGCTGTATCCTTCCTTTATTTCTATCAGTTCTACACCTGCATTCGTGGCGAAGCGGTCGTTCTTAAAAAACTCTTGTGCGGTCATGGGGAGTAATGATTAATGTTTAGTGATTAATGATTAATGGGTGGAAAATATGTGCTTCCGGACGCAAAAGTAACGATTTTAGCCATTAATTGAATTATTTAGGCGGGTCAAATCTGTACACTTGCTCTACTTTTGCAGCAGGAAAAATCATAAACTCTTAATAAATAAATCCCTTATTATGAAAACAGTCCTCACTACATTGGGAATCTCCCTCCTTGTATTGGCAGGTTGCGCAGGGCAAAAGCAGGCTGAAAGCAACTTTATCCAAGAAAACATTGATAATGCTGTGGCTCAGGAGACAATTCAGACAGACATTATCGAAAAATCCGGTAAAATCCTTAATCCCCGTACCATTGATAAGGATGGGAACATTGTCTATGTACCTATCGACGATTGGTGTTCCGGCTTCTTCCCCGGTAATATCTGGCATATGTACGAGTTGACCGGTGACCAGAAGTGGCTGCCGCTGGCAGAGAAGTATACCGAGGATTTGGATTCGGTACAATACCTTACCTGGCACCATGATGTGGGCTTTATGATTGGCAGCAGCTACCTGAACGGATACCGTTTTGCGGGTAAGGAGGAGTACAAGCCGGTCATCATACAGACAGCCAAATCATTGTCTACCCGTTTCCGCCCTGCAGCAGGCGTACTTCAGTCATGGGATGCAGACAAGGGGTGGCAGGCTGAACGTGGCTGGAAATGTCCCGTTATCATTGATAATATGATGAACCTCGAACTGCTGTTCGAAGCTTCCAGGCTGTCCGGCGACTCCACTTTCTATAACATAGCCCGGAAGCATGCCGATACGACTATGGCTAACCATTTCCGTGAGGACAACAGCTGCTATCATGTGGTGGATTATGACCCCGAAACCGGTGAAGTCCGTAAGAGACAGACTGCACAAGGCTATGCCGACGAGTCTGCTTGGGCACGTGGACAAGCGTGGGCCTTGTACGGCTATACCATGTGCTATCGCTATACACACGATGCCAAATACCTGGAGCAGGCTGAAAAGGTCTACAACTTTATCTTCAACAACAAGAATCTTCCGGAAGACTTGGTTCCCTACTGGGATTTCGATGCTCCCAATATCCCGAATGAACCTCGCGATGCTTCGGCAGCTGCCTGCACGGCGTCCGCCCTTTACGAGCTGAGTACTTATCTGCCGGATAAGGGATACAAGGAAACCGCCGACCGGATTATGGAAAGCCTCGCTTCTCCTTCCTACCGTGCCAAGGTGGGTACCAACGGCAACTTCATCCTGATGCACTCTGTGGGCAGTATTCCTCACGGTGCGGAGATTGATGTACCGCTGAATTATGCCGACTATTACTTCCTGGAAGGATTGATGCGTAAAAGAGACTTGGAAAAATGAAAACTCAATTAAATATTTTGTTAGGTGGTTTAGGTTTGTTCGCCTTGCAGGGCTGTAAAGCCCCGCAGGCGGAACAATCCGTCCAGCCGAATGTCATTTACGTTTTTCCCGACCAATACCGTAACCAGGCGATGGAGTTCTGGGGCCAGGAAGGTTTTCGCGAGAAAGTGAACTTTCGGAATGACCCGGTGCATACCCCACGCTTGAATGATTTTGCCCGGGAGTCGGTGGTATTGACATCTGCCATGAGCAACTGCCCGTTGAGCAGTCCCCACCGTGGTTCTCTGTTGACGGGAATGTATCCTAATAAGAGTGGTATTCCATTGAATTGCAATTCGAGCCGTCCCATCAGCTCCCTGCGTGAGGATGCTGTGTGTGTGAGTGATGTTTTCTGCAATGCCGGATATGACTGTGCCTACTTTGGCAAACTGCATGCCGACTTTCCTACCCCCAACGACCCCGAACGTCCCGGACAGTATGTGGAAGACCGTGTACCTGCATGGGATGCCTATACGCCGAAAGAACGTCGTCATGGGTTCAATTACTGGTATTCTTACGGTACCTTTGACGAACACAAGAATCCGCATTACTGGGATACGGAAGGCCGTCGCCACGACCCGCGCGAGTGGTCACCGTTACACGAATCGGGCAAGGTGGTGTCTTATCTGAAGAACGAGGGGAATGTACGCGACCCGAAGAAACCTTTCTTCATTATGGTAGGCATGAATCCTCCCCATAGTCCGTACCGTTCTTTGGACGACTGTATGGAGGAAGATTTCAATCTCTATAAAAACCAGCCTCTGGACAGCTTGCTCGTCCGTCCGAATGCCGACTCCAAGATGCTCAAGGCAGAGAGTGCACGCTACTACTTTGCTTCTGTGACGGGTGTCGACCGTGCTTTCGGTCAGATACTCGATGCCTTGAAGGAACTCGGACTGGACAAGAATACCATTGTCGTGTTTGCCTCCGACCATGGAGAGACCATGTGCAGCCAGCATACGGAAGACCCGAAGAATTCCCCGTACTCCGAGTCCATGAACGTTCCTTTCCTGGTGCGTTTTCCCGATAAGATTAAGCCCCGCGTGGACGACTTGATGCTTTCCTCGCCGGACATCATGCCTACCTTGTTGGGTCTTGCCGGTCTTGCCGACTCCATTCCGGCCGAGGTGCAGGGACGCAACTATGCACCGCTTTTCTTCGATGAAAAGGCGGATATTGTACGTCCCACCGGCGCTCTCTACATCCAGAACCTGGACGGTGAGAAGGATGCGGAAGGTATGGTCCGTTCCTACTTCCCTTCGTCGCGCGGCTTTAAATCGGCGCGCTACACGCTGGCGCTCTACATTGACCGCGAAAACCATAAGCTGGTCAAAAGTTTGTTGTTTGACGATGAAAAGGACCCGTATCAGATGAATAACCTTTCTTTGGAAGAAAACCAAGAAGTCGTAAAAGACCTTTGCGCAGAGATGGGCAAAGTGTTGAAAGAAATTGATGATCCTTGGTATAAGGAAGGTATCTTGAAGGATATGATACCTTATTGATTGGAAATGGGTTATAGATAATCCTCCATAAATTGCTTGAACGTTTTTTGCGACCCGCTTCGACTGATAGTGAACTATTTGTCGGAGCGGGTTGTTTGATTCAGAGTGGAATAAATTACCAATACGTATTAAGTAAATGATGGAGATGAAGTATAGACTATGGGCTTGTTTGTTGTTTTTGCCGATGGTCCTTTGGGCGTCCGGGCGTCCGAAAGTGGCTGTCGTACTCAGTGGGGGTGGCGCCAAAGGGACGGCGCATATCGGTGCTCTGAAAGTAATTGAAGAAGCGGGTATCCCTATAGATTATGTGGTGGGCACTAGTATGGGGGCCATTGTGGGCGGTTTGTATTCTATCGGATATACCCCACAGCAATTGGACAGTATGGTGAATGCCCAGAACTGGAAATTCTTGCTCTCGGATGCCCCCAATCCTAAGGATGTGTTGCTGGATGACCGGTTGAAGTCGGAGCGCTATGTACTCTCCATTCCGTTTTCTTTGAAATCTGCCGCTGTTTCGGATGCGGGTATCATAAAAGGGAAGAACCTGGCACGTTTGTTCTCCACATTGACAGAAGGTTACCAGGATTCTGTGGATTTTAGCCGTCTTCCTATTCCGTTTGCCTGCGTGTCGGAAAATCTGGTGAATGGCAGCGAAGTAGTGTTCCATGAGGGAATACTGGCCACTTCCATGCGTTCCAGCATGTCCATTCCCGGTGTGTTTGCTCCGGTAGACCTGGATGGAATGGTGTTGGTGGACGGTGGAATGGTGAATAACTATCCGGTAGATGTGGCGCTTGCCATGGGGGCCGACTACATTATCGGGGTGGATGTGCAGAGTCCGCTGCTTAAGGCTTCCGAGCTGAAATCGGTGAAAGACATCTTCGGGCAAATCATTAATCTGCAAGGAGAGAAGAAATACCGTGAGAATCTGCGTAATACCGACGTGTTGATAAAGGTGGATGTCACCGGCTATTCGGCTGCAAGTTTCACCAAAGAGGCCATCGACACTTTGATGGTGCGGGGAGAGCGTGCTGCCATGGACAGTTGGGACGGACTGCTTGCCCTGAAACGGAAGCTGGGACTTGCAGAAGATTATCAGCCTCGCCGCCCGGGACCTTTCCGCTTGCCCGGCGCGGCTGTTGATAGGGAGATTCCCGTTGATTCCCAAATAGCCGCCCCTGCTGTACGGGAGAACAAACTGAATGTCGGTTTTCGTTTTGATACGGAAGAACTGGCGGCGTTGCAGGCAAATACGGACTTCTATTTCGGCCGGCAGCGGGAGTCGCTGGCCAGCCTCACCGCCCGTCTGGGCAAGCGTACACTGGCACGACTCGGATATAGTTATCAGTGGGACGGTGGATGGCAGGCAGGACTTGCCTATCAGTTCGACTATAAAGATATGAATATTTATAATGAAGGCAAACTGACGCTGGATTTGACTTTTACACATCAGCTGGTCCGTATGGGGGCGGCGAAGGACTGGAACAATATCCAGGTCAGTTTGGGCATTGACTTTGATTACTACCACTATCATGATTTGCTGTCGCTCGACCCGTTGGCTTCGGCACTGTTTGAGAATTCGTCCTTATTCAGTTACTTTGCCGGACTTGTGTTCAACAACTTGAATGAGAGGAGCGCCCCTACAAAAGGCATGTCGTGGGCGGTATCCTACCATCTCTATACGGATAACCTCTTCCAGTATAAAGACAACAATCCTATTTCTGTTTTCGATGCCCGTTGGCAGGGATGTTTCTCTCCGTCGAGTAAGCTCACTGTCACTCCTTCGTTTTATGGACGCGTATTGTCCGGAAGCGATAATTATCCTTTTGCCATCATCAATATGGTGGGGGGGACCATACCGGGGCGCTATATGCCACAGCAGATACCGTTTACGGGCATCAACCGTGCGGAACTGTCACAAGCCGCATTGCTGGTTGCAGGGCTGAACCTCAGACAGCGTATCTTGAAAAACCAGTATATATCAGTGATGGGCAGTTATGGGCGAAACTCCGGGAAGTTTCATCAGATTCTTGACTCTTCCGAATCGGTTTATATGGCAGGGGTAGGCATCGGCTATATGTACAAGAGTTTTCTGGGACCAGTGGAGATACAATTGAATTGGTCCAACCAGACGAAGAAAGTAGGGTGGTATGCCGGGTTCGGATTCGTATTCTAACAGGGATGTATCAAAATACACAATCACCATAGGATTATACAGATTTTATTTTTCAGTTAAAAGAACAGAAGAACAAGAGAGAGAAATATGTTCTTTTGTTCTTCTGTCTAAAACTTACCCCAATCTGTATGATTCTGTGGTGAGTTATGATACCTTCGTTATTTATTCAGCTTCCATTCGCTTCCGTCCTTACCGTCCTTAATCTCGAAACCGAGCGCGGTGAGTTCATTGCGGATTTTGTCGGATGTAGCCCAATCTTTGTTGGCTTTTGCCTTTGAACGCTCTTCCAATAGCATGTCCACTACCTTGCCGAAGGCAGCTTCACGCTCTTCGTTGGAGGCGTTGTCTTCTTGTAATCCTAAGATGTCGAAGTAGAAGAGGTGGAAGGTTTCCTTCAATTCTTTCAGGTCTTCGGCTGTGATGGAATCGTTTCCAGCTAGGATATTGTTTACCATCTTGGCGCCGTCGAAGAGGTGGGCGATGACAATCGGTGAGTTCAAGTCATCATTCATGGCTTCGTAACACTTGGCACGCAGGGATTTCACGTCTATGGTGGAGGTTGCAGCAGGGGTAATCTTGTCCAGTCCATGTACAGCATCCATCAGTCTTGCCAATCCCTTTTCGGCGGCTTGCAGAGCTTCGTTGCTGAAGTCTACCGTACTGCGGTAGTGGGCTTGCAGGGTGAAGAAGCGGATGGTCATTGGGCTGTAGGCTTGCTCCAGCATGGGGTGTGTGCCTTTGAAGAGCTCTTCCAATGTGATGAAGTTACCGTAAGACTTACCCATTTTCTGTCCGTTCACGGTCAGCATGTTGTTGTGCATCCAATAATGTACCATATCTTCCCCTTGGGAAGCTACGGATTGTGCAATCTCGCATTCGTGATGCGGGAAGATAAGGTCCATGCCGCCACCATGAATGTCGAAGTGCTCGCCCAAGTATTTCTTTCCCATGGCTGTACATTCGGCGTGCCAGCCGGGGAAGCCGTCGCTCCACGGGGAAGGCCAACGCATGATGTGTTCCGGTTGCGCACATTTCCAGAGGGCAAAGTCTGCGGGGTTGTGCTTCTCGCTCTGTCCGTCCAGTTCGCGGGTGGTGTTGAGAACATCATCCAGGTTGCGTCCGGAGAGCTTGCCGTAGTGATGGTCCTTATTGTATTTTTCTACATCGAAATAAACGGAACCTTCACTTTCGTAGGCATATCCGTTCTTCAATATCTCCTTTACAAGTTCTATCTGTTCGATGATGTGGCCGCTGGCATGTGGCTCGATACTGGGAGACAGCACATTCAATGCATCCATCGCCTTATGATAGCGGTTGATGTAGTACTGTGCCACTTCCATTGGTTCCAGTTGTTCCAGACGGGCTTTTTTCGCAATCTTGTCTTCACCTTCGTCGGCATCGTGCTCCAGATGGCCCACGTCGGTAATGTTGCGGACATAGCGCACCTTGTAGCCGATGTGCGTCAGGTAGCGGAACAGCAGGTCGAAAGTGATGGCAGGGCGTGCATGTCCCAAGTGCGGGTCACCGTACACGGTCGGTCCGCAGACATACATGCCTACATGCGGTGCATGCAGCGGTACGAACAGCTCTTTTTTTCTATTTAAAGTGTTGTAAATGGTCAGTTGATGTTCCATAACAGTTGATTATTAGTTCTTTTAGGAGTACAAAGGTATAATAAATCTGTGAAAATCTATAATGATATTCTGTTTTATAAGAGTAAATGCAACGGATTTCACCTTCGTTTATTACTTTTGTATCCATGAAGTCAGATAAACGTGTATTGCTTGGCATGAGTGGTGGCACGGATAGTTCCGTGGCCGCCATGAGGTTGCAGGAAGCCGGTTATGAGGTGACTGGCGTGACTTTCCGTTTCTATGAGGCAGGAGATGAGACCGGGTATTTGGAAGATGCACGGGCTCTGGCCCTGAAGCTGGGGATGAAACACATTACCTATGATGCACGCGAGCTTTTCCGTTCGCGTATTATCCGCTATTTTGTGGAAGAGTATCTAAGGGGGCGTACTCCCGTTCCTTGCACGGTCTGCAATAATGAGCTGAAGTGGGCGCTGTTGGCTAAAATAGCCGATGAAAAGGGGATTTATTGGATTTCTACCGGACATTATGTGCGTAAAGTCTTGTCCGGAGGAAAGTATTATATAGCTCCTGCCGCAGATAAGGACAAAGACCAGACTTTCTTTCTGTGGGGATTGAAGCAGGACATCCTGCAGCGTATGTTGCTTCCGATGGGAGATATTACGAAAAATGAGGCGCGCTCGTATGCGGCGGAGCGTGGTTTCGGGCAGGTGGCTGCGAAGAAAGACAGTATAGGGGTGTGCTTTTGTCCTTTGGATTACCGTTCCTTTTTAAAGTGTGAAGTCCCCGAAACACTATTACCCGGTAAAGGTAGATTCGTCGATGAAAAGGGGAATTTCTTAGGATGGCATGAGGGCTATCCGTTTTATACCGTAGGGCAACGTAGGGGCTTGGGTATCCATCTGAACAAGGCTGTTTTTGTGAAAGAGACAAGAGTGGAAAGCAATGAAGTCGTTTTAGCTCCGCTCTCTTCCCTCTACAGGCAGGAAATGTGGCTGGGAGACTGGAACCTGGTGGAGAATAGTCGTGTGCTGGGTGCAAACGAGGTTATTGTGAAGATACGCTACCGTAAGCAGGCAAACCGGTGCAGGGTGACTCTTACGGTGGAAGGTCTGTTACGTGTCCGTCTGATAGAGCCGCTGGAATCCATTGCACCCGGGCAGGCAGCGGCTTTCTATGATAAGGACGGATACTTGTTGGGCGGTGGAATTATTCTCTGAACCTTACATTCGTTTTATAGCTTCTCGAACAAAAGATAGTAAATGTTGTTAATTTTATGAGACGTCTTTTTATGAGAAACTTTTAAAACGAACTGTAATATGAAAAGGATATATATTGTAATGTTGTTTGCTGCTTTAGCAACCATAACTTATGCTCAGACGGATGATAAAGGTTATCAGGAGGGAGCTTGGGTATTGAAAGGAGTGACTGGTCTTAATATGTCACAGACTGCCATGGCCAACTGGTCGGCAGGAGGTGAGAATTCCATTGCTGGAAATGCCTACTTGAATGCATCACTGACACACAAGAAAGGAAACTGGCTCTGGGTCACCAACATGGTGCTGGACTATGGCTTGTCGAAAACCAAATCTCAGGGGATGAGGAAAAGTAGTGATAAAATAGGGCTTTCCACTCAGTTGGGATATTCTACAGACAACGTCTGGTTCTATACACTGATGGGTGATTTGAATACCCAGTTTGCCAAAGGATATGACTATCCCGACAAAGAGCACCAGATTTCCAATTTCTTTGCTCCTGCCTATTCGAATATCGCCCTGGGTATGGAATGGAGGCCTAAGAGTAACTATTCTCTACTGCTTTCACCCGTTTCCACCAAGATGACTTTCGTGACTGATGACTATCTTTCCGATTTGGGTGCTTTTGGTGTAGACCCGGGTGACCACTTCAAGATAGAGGGTGGCGCTTTTGTGAAAGCCCGTGCTGAATTGCCCGTGATGGAGAATGTGAATCTGATTACTACGGCTGATTTCTTTACTCCTTACAGCAAAGATTTTGGAAACATAGATGTGAATTGGGATGTACTTATCAGCATGAAAATCAATAAAGTATTGTCGGCTACCATCAATACAACTCTGAAGTATGACAATGATGTGAAAACGTTTGATGACAATGGAGTGAAGAAGGGCGCCAAGGTGCAGTTTAAGGAAGTGCTGGGAATTGGGCTGGCATATAATTTCTAATCCTTGAGGCTGATTGTTGAAATGAAAAAGTAAAGTCAAAACGTACTGACTGATTTGTAAAACGCGGATTACGCAGATTACATGGATTTATTAATTTATCCGCGTAATTTGCGTAATCCGCGCTTGATTTTTATGATATAGTAATTTACCGGTTTAGTTCCAGCATTTCCTCTATATACTCCCTCGTGTTGCTGAGCCGGGGCACCTTATGCTGTCCGCCGAGTTTCCCCTTGCTATCCAGCCAGTCATGGAAGAGGTTGGGACGGGCGACGATGATTTCCAGCGGTTGCAGCGCCAGGTTATTCTGCCTTTTAGCTTCATAGTCGGAGTTCACCTCTTTCAGGGTGTCGTCCAATACTTTGGCGAACTTCTCCAGGCTGTCCGGCATTTGTGCAAACTCTATCAGCCACTGGTGGCGGCATTTGGCATGCTTGTCCATAAACACGGGAGCAGCAGAGTAATCTACTACTTGTGCACCGGTCTCGGCACATGCCCTGGCAAGTCCTCTTTCCGCGTTATCCACAATCAGTTCTTCGCCGAACGCGTTGATAAAGTGCTTGGTACGTCCGGTGATGACGAACTTATAGGGGTTCTTCGATGTGAACTTCACCGTATCTCCAATCATATATCGCCACAAACCGGCAGAAGTGGAGATTACCATGGCGTAGTTTTTGTTCAGCTCCACCTCCTCGAGGCAGAAGGTACGCGGATTCTCCTTGCCTACATCTTCAAGCGGGATGAACTCGTAGAAGATACCGTAGTCAATCATCAGCAACATGGCAGGGTCGGCAGGGTCGTTCTGCGTGCCGAAGTAGCCTTCGGAGGCGTTATAAGTCTCTACATAATGCATCTTGCTGCTGCGGATCACGTCTTTGTATTGCTCTCGGTAGGGAGTGAAGGCAACGCCGCCGTGGAAGAACACCTCCAGGTTGGGCCATATCTCCTCAAGGCTCTGCTTTCCCGTCTTTTCCAATATATGTTTGATGAGTACAAGCATCCAGGACGGTACGCCGGAAAGGTTGCTGACATTTGCATGGATGGTTTCGCGGGCGATGGCCTCCATTTTGGGCTCGAAGTGCTCCATCAGGGCCGTCTGCTTGCTGGGTACGCGGACAAAGTTTACCAGTGGGTTGATATTTTCTATGAGGATGGCGGAGAGATCGCCTACAAGACTGTGGTTGGTGTTCAGGTTGGGAGCGTGGCTGCCTCCAAGGATAAGCCCTTTACCGGAAAAGAAACGACTTTCGGGATTCTGTCCCAGATAGATGGCAACGGCATCCCGGCCTCCCTTGTAATGCGTGTCGTGCAAGGACTCCCGGCTGACGGGCAGGAACTTACTCTTGTCGTTGGTGGTACCCGATGATTTGGCAAACCAACGTATTTCCGAAGGCCAAAGCAGATTTTGCTCACCGGCACGCAGGCGGGTTACATAAGGCTTTACTTCTTCGTAAGTTTGTATGGGAAGGCGCTTCTTGAAATCTTCATAAGTACGGATAGAGGCATAGTCATGCTTCTTTCCCCATTCCGTGTTTGCCGCTGTCCGGACGAGGCGCTGCAGTACAAGCTGTTGCAATTCACCGGCATGGCTGGTGTATTGTTCGATTTCTTTCAGACGGGGAGCAAAATATACCTTATTCAGAAACTTTGTAATATTCATCGTTCTTTGTGAAATCTTATTTTAAACCGCAAAAATAATCTTATTTATCGGCATCTCTATCTTTTTTCTCTTTTTTTTCTATCTTTACGGACCTATAGAACAATAATTCAAACAAAAATATCATGAGAATAGGTATTTTGACTTCAGGAGGCGACTGTCCCGGCATCAACGCTACCATTCGCGGTGTATGCAAAACAGCTATCAACCATTATGGAATGGAGGTAATTGGCATTCACAGCGGTTTTCAGGGGCTGCTGACCAAGGATGTGGAGTCGTTTACCGAAAAATCCTTATCCGGTTTGCTGAACTTGGGAGGTACGATGCTCGGTACTTCGCGCGAGAAGCCCTTTAAGAAGAACGGCGTGATGTCCGGCGTGGACAAACCGGCACTGATAGCGCGGAATATCGAAGAGATGGGGCTTGATTGTGTAGTCTGTATCGGCGGGAACGGTACGCAGAAGACAGCCGCCAAACTCTCTGCTATGGGGCTGAACATTGTGTCTGTACCTAAAACCATAGACAACGATATTTGGGGAACTGATTTCTCCTTCGGATTCGATTCTGCCGTCAGCATTGCTACGGATGCCATCGACCGGTTGCACAGCACGGCCAGCTCGCACAAACGGGTGATGGTGATTGAGGTGATGGGGCACAAGGCAGGTTGGATAGCCTTATACTCCGGTATGGCAGGCGGTGGTGACGTGATTCTGATTCCGGAGATTCCCTATAATATCCACCGTATCGGAGAAACGATTCTGAATCGGCTGAAGAAAGGAAAGCCTTACTCCATCGTGGTGGTAGCCGAAGGTATACAGACGGACGGGCGGAAGCGTGCCGCCGAGTATATCGCTCAGGAGATAGAGTATGAGACGGGTATCGAGACCCGTGAGACTGTGTTGGGTTATATTCAGCGAGGCGGCTCACCCACACCTTTTGACCGTAACCTTTCCACACGTATGGGCGGACATGCCACGGAACTGATTGCCAACGGGCAGTTCGGGCGGATGATTACCTTAAAGGGAAATGAAATAGCTTCTGCACCGCTGGAGGAGATTGCGGGCAAGTTGAAGCTGGTGACGGAAGACAATGACTTAGTTGTCCAGGGGCGCAGGATGGGAATCTGTTTCGGCTAATTTTTCTTGTGAGGATTCTTCAACAGCTTCTGCCATGGGATTTTCTTCTGTGGCGGTTTCTGTTGCATGGCTCCGCTCCTTGGCTGCCTGGACTTCCTCCTTGAAAGCGGCATCCTTAATTTTTTTCAATGCCATCTGTGCCGCATTTTGTTGCGACTCCTTCTTGGAATAACCGGTGCCGGTACCTGCCGATATCCCTTCGATGCGGACTTCGGTGTGGAACATCGGATTGTATTCTTCGTCGAGAAACTGCTCGATAAGCTCGAATGACACCTCCATTTTGTTCTTCTGGCTCCATTCGATGAGTTTTGACTTGAAGTTGACCTCTTTGCGAGACATCTTGTCGAGGTCGATATAGTTTTTGAAAATCTTCTCTTCCATGAACTGCTTGCAGCGGTCGTAGCCCTGGTCCAGATAAATGGCGCCGATGAAGGCTTCGAATGCATTGCCGTACATGTAGCTGTTGTGGGATGAGGAGCGGGTGGAGTATTTCACCAGTTTGTCCAGTCCGATTTCCACGGCCAGTTTGTTGAGTGTTTCCCGCTGTACAATTTTGGAACGGGTATTGGTAAGGAAACCTTCGCGGCGTCCTTCGAAATGGCGGTAGACAATATCTCCTACAATGGCGTCGAGGATAGCATCGCCCAAGAATTCCAGCCGTTCGTTGTTGATGGGACGTCCTTTTTCGGAGCGCATGGAGATGGATTTATGCAGCAAAGCCTGCTGATAGACCTTGATGTCACGTGGAAAGAAGCCGAGAATTCTGTAAAAACAAAAATAAGACTCTCTATCCTTGCGGAACAAGAGCCTTATTTTATCTATTTGGTTACGTAACACGACCTTATTATTCTGCGTATTTCTTGAAAATGACACACGCATTATGACCACCGAATCCAAAAGTATTGGACAAAGCTACGTTCACTTCGCGCTTTTGTGCTTTGTTGAACGTGAAGTTCAGGTCATAGTCGATGTTTTCGTCGTTATCACCCTCTTCGTGGTTGATGGTCGGAGGAACAATGCCATTCTTGATGGCGAGGATGCTTGCAATGGATTCTACCGCACCGGCAGCGCCCAGCAAGTGGCCGGTCATGGATTTTGTCGAACTGATGTTCAACTCATACGCATGCTGTCCGAATACCTCTTTGATTGCTTTTGCTTCCGAAATATCACCTACGGGAGTAGATGTACCGTGAACATTGATATAATCTACTTCTTCGGGTTTCATTTCTGCATCTTCCAACGCATTCAGCATCACTAACTTGGCTCCCAAACCTTCGGGGTGAGAGGCTGTCAAGTGATGAGCGTCGGCAGACATTCCTACGCCGGCAACTTCCGCATAGATTTTGGCACCGCGTGCCTTGGCGTGTTCCAGTTCCTCGAGAACGAGACAACCGCCACCTTCACCCATGATGAATCCGTCACGGCTTGCGCTGAACGGACGGGATGCAGTTTCGGGAGAATCATTGCGGGTTGACAATGCATGCATGGCATTGAAACCACCTACACCGCAAGCGGCGATGGCAGCTTCCGAACCACCGGACACGATAACATTTGCCTTACCCAAACGGATGAGGTTAAACGCATCGGCAATAGCATTTGTGGAAGTGGCACATGCAGAACAAGTTGCGTAGTTGGGACCATGGAAACCATACATGATGGAAATTTGTCCGGCAGCAATGTCCGAAATCATCTTGGGGATGAAGAACGGATTGAATTTGGGGCCGTTTTCCTTACCGGTCAGGGCATAGTTGCCCGCCTCTTCTTCGAATGTACGGATGCCACCGATACCGGCGCCGAAGATGACACCGATTCTGTTTAAATCCTCATTTTCGACGTCAAGCCCAGAGTCACCTACCGCTTCTTTGGCTACTGCAATGGCATATTGTGTGTACAAGTCCATCTTGCGGGCCTCTTTGCGGTCTATATATTTGGTAGCATCGAAGCCTTTTACTTCGCATGCAAACTGAGTCTTGAAAAGCGATGCATCGAAATGAGTAATAGGTCCTGCTCCACTAACCCCATTCACAAGATTTTCCCAGAATTCGGGAACACTGTTGCCAATGGGAGTAATGGCGCCGAGACCTGTTACTACAACTCTTTTTAATTCCATGTTATAAACGAATGGATAAGATTACTTAGCGTGTTCTTCGATGTAAGATACAGCATCACCTACAGTACCAATCTTTTCAGCCTGGTCATCGGGAATAGAGATACCGAATTCCTTTTCGAATTCCATGATAAGTTCTACAGTGTCAAGAGAATCAGCTCCCAGGTCGTTAGTGAAGCTAGCTTCGTTAGTAACTTCTGATTCTTCTACGCCTAATTTATCGACGATAATCGCTTTCACTCTTGATGCAATTTCAGACATAACTTTAAGTTTTTAATTAATAATTAGTTTTATTTCTTTAAATTTGCGGTGCAAAGGAATGAATATTTATCATTCCTCGCAAATATTTGATGAATTAAATGCACCTTTTTGCACATTTTTCACGGTTTTGTGCAGTAATTGGAGGGATTATGGGAAAAAATATCGCAGTTTTAGCGTCGGGAAGTGGTACGAATGCCGAGAATATCATCCGTTATTTCCGGGAAAAAGGTTCGGCACGTGTGGCTCTGGTTTTGACTAACCGGCAGAATGCGTTTGTTTTAGAGCGTGCCAAGGGGCTGGGAGTGCCTTGTGTCTGGTTTGCCAAGAGCGATTGGGAAAGTGGAGAGCTTGTTTTGTCGACGCTTCGAGAGCATGATATTGATTTTGTGGTATTGGCAGGATTCCTGGCACGTGTGCCGGACAATATTCTGCATGCTTATCCCAATAAAATGATAAATATACATCCTTCGTTGCTGCCCAAGTTCGGTGGAAAGGGAATGTACGGCGACCGTGTGCACGAGGCAGTGATTGCTTCCGGCGAAAAGGAAAGCGGTATTACCATCCATTATACGAATGAGCATTATGACGAAGGCAGCATTATCTGCCAGCAGAAATGCCCCGTATTGCCGGGCGATACGCCGGAGGAGCTGGCGCAACGCATCCACCGGCTGGAGTATGAATACTATCCGAAGGTGATAGAGGAGTTGGTGGAAGGCCTCTCTCCCAGTTATTTATAGAATCGGTTAAGGGAGAGGATGGCCTCGTTCAGCTTACGGTTGTCTATCTTGTAATTTTCCAGGGGATTCAATGCACTGTCGCTGATCTCTATATATCCGGAAGGGTGTTTTTCCAGAATAGTATGATTTTCTACGATAAAGGCATAATTGAGATTGTCGCCCACGATATGCCAGTTCCGTGGACAAGTATCGGTTATTAAATGCCCCATACTGTAATCGGAAGGCGGATTGGTTACACCCAGCACTTTATTCATTAGGGTTGGTGCAAAATCATAGTGCGTGGTACGGTGATGGTAGGTATGTGGCTGTTCTCCCGGTTCATATAATAGGAAGGGGATATGTGTTTGTACCGGTGAATAATTACTGCCGTGTCCCCAATAATTTTTATGATTCTCATTGAATTCTTGTCCATGGTCTCCGGTAATGATGACCAGGGTATTGTCTAGCAGTTTCTTTTCCTCAAGTTTGTGGAGGACGCATCCCACCAGTGAGTCGGCTTCCGCCACGCAGTTGTAGTAGAGGTTCAGGAAAGGAGTAGGGTCTATGTCGTTGTTCAGTTTCATATAGTCGGCGAACTCCCAGGACGGTTGGAAACGATAAAGCTTGTCCTTCGGTACTTCATATCCGTGTGCCAAATCATAGAAGAGAAAGGAAAAGAAAGGTTTTGTACCGCTGCCCAGCGTATCGAGTGCTTGCAGATAATCTGCTGTAATACGGCAGTCGCGGTCATAAACGGTTTTTCCTTCGGTATGGGTACGCAAGTCGGGTACCTTTGAGAAAAGTATTTTGGCAAATGGCGGGTTGACGATTGTAGCACTGGGATAAATACCTATCTGATAATTCTGCTTCAATAGTTCTTCTATGAGCAGGGGCTGTATGCCCGATACCTCAAAATCAGTCCAGTAGATGGATGAGAGACTGAAGAAAAGCCCGAAGATACTTCCACGTGTGCCATTGCTGCTGCTTAGATGGGAGGTGAATCTGCTGCAACTGTCGGCAAAGTGGCTGATATGAGGTGTAATGTCCTGGTTAAAGGCGCGGTAGTTCCATGAGTCTATGGCTATCAGCACTACATTCTTGGGGTTGGAATGGACTTCGTATTTCAAAGAATCTATCGGATAGTTGAGGTCAGCAGACTGCTTCTTGTTGTTGAAGTTCATTTTAATGACATCCTTGGATGAGACCACTCCTAACTTCATCATCAGGCGGGTTGCCGTAAGCGGGAAGTAATAGGGCAGGCAGGGGGCGCTGCGAATCACTGAAGTCTTTTGCGCTACAGCGGCATAGGCATGATAAAAGTTAGAGAATAGTGCAAACAAAATCAGAGTGGCAAGTACAGGACGGAAGCCACAGCGGTGAAAGCGGGTATAACAATGGCCTGCAAGTATTCTTAGCAAAGTATTGGCGGCAAATATACCCACTAATACTCCTGCAATCTTCAGATAAAGCCAGAAGCTGAATGTGAAAATCTCACTGTTGCCCTCTCCAACCAGGAGATTCAGTACAAAACCATTGATATGGAACTTGTAAAGACTGTACACACTGCCGTCTATGTAAGCAAGTATATTGAGTAATGATACAAGAATAATGTGTGTGATGGCGGCGGCTTGATGGCGCCGGACGGTAATGGCTACGATTAAGGATATGATGTAAGGAATAAGTGCCCACAAGGCGGCATGTGAGCAAGCGGCCGTTATATAAAACATCCAGCCTCCCACGTCCATCATGGCGAGCCGGGGACTGTGAATCAGATAAAATAGAAATTGTATGGCAATCGTCAGAGTTGAAATTGCATAAAAAATAAATCCTTCACTGAGTGATTTCTCTAACCGTATTTTTTGTATTGATATTGTAATGTTTTGCCTATAGTTTCCTCTGATTCGGCATTGATAGTAAAGGCGTGAGGAGCTTATATAGTGACGTCTTTTGTATTATCGGGCTGTATCTCTAAATGTATGTGCTACTTTGGGATATAAATGTAAGCATCTTTTTCTCTTCGTAGCGGGTAGTCTCCCCGCAATTTTTCAAATTGTTCGGGATGTGTTTTCAGTGCTTCGCTGTCCCTTCTCGGGTCATACATTTGCAGATATGCTTCTGCCAGGCTGTCGGCGGTAATAATCGGGTTCCGGGGTTGGGGGGGAGCGATGCGGTAGTCGGCTTTGATGTGAAAGAAACGGCAAAGGGCATCCAGGGACATACGGGTGGCATTGGCTTTTCCGTCGGCTGAATAACCGGCTATATGGGGAGTTCCAAGGAACACTCTATTTAATAAGGTAAGATTGATATCAGGCTCGTTCTCCCATACATCAATGATGGCATCGGAAATCAGTCCGTCTTCTAAGGCATTCAGGAGCGCATTGGTTTCAATCACCTCTCCACGTGAGGTATTGATAATGACGGGACAGCGTTTTAATGACCGGAAGAAAGTATGGTCTGCCAAATGGAATGTTTTGTATGGCCCTTCCTTATATAAAGGTACGTGGAAGGTGAGGATATCACATTCTGCTGCGAGTGCTTGCAAGGAACTGAAATCGCCCTCTCCTTCCTTGTCTTGCCGGGGCAGGTCATTCTTCAGGACACGCATGCCTAGTTCTTGCCCTACTTGGGCTATTTTGCTACCCACATTGCCTACGCCGATGATGCCTAATGTCAATTCGGACAGTTGTACCCCTTTGAGTTGTTGCAATAATAGTAAGGCTGATTGCACGTATTGGGCTACGGATGCTGAATTGCATCCGGGGGCATTGGTCCAAGCGATGCCTGCTTCACGGCAATATTCCGTATCTATATGGTCGAAGCCTATGGTGGCGGTAGCAATGAAGCGGACTTTACTGCCTTCCAGCAATTCCTTGTTGCAGCGGGTGCGGGTACGTATAATCAGTGCATCGGCATCTTTTACCAACTCCGGAGTGAAGTCTCTGCCGGGAGTATAAATCACGCTGTCGGCTATTTTTTCGATGGCTTCTTTAATGAAAGGTATTTTGTTGTCAACAATGACTCTCATAATGCTGCTGTTCTTTTCGACGATTTTCCATCGTGCGAAGATACGACTAATCCGTCAAAGTGGCTAAGTAATGCCCGGAAAATAATTTGGCTCTTTCCGTTTTTAAGTTTGCATTTCTGCCCTCACCGCTCTCACTCTTTTCTTTAACTTCCCTATTCATCGGCATTGCAGGGGTGGGTGAGAGCAATCGAAAAGGGTGAGGGTAAATTTTGCTCTCACCCGTGTTTTCTTCCGTTCCGCATCCTTCTTTCTTCTGTTGCATCCTTTTCATTCTTTCGTTTTACTTTTGGATTCTTCAGCAGCCCACGTTAGTGAGCCGTGATGTTCACTTGAGTGAACTAAACAGCTCACTAGTGTGGTTGAATTGGTTCATAACAGTGGGCCGATGATGAATAAAGTAGTTTTCGGGAAGGAGATAAGGTGTTTGAAGGATAAAACAATGGGCCAGTACGGATTGGGCAATGGGGATGTGCCCGACTCCGTACTTGGTTTTTGTAACAGACAGCAAGTGATTGCTCATCTCTATCTTATGTTTTATAGGTGAATTTGTGTTTTTGTCAAAAAAGGAAAGCGAAATAGACTGCTATATGAGGATTATCTTGTACATTTGCAGCTGAAACTTTTTAGAGATGAGAATAGGATACGACGGAAAACGGGCTGTGCAGAATTTTACGGGATTGGGCAATTACAGCCGGTATGTGGTGCAGTCATTGTCAGCCTTTGCTCCGGAAAACGAGTATTGGCTGTATGCTCCGGTACACCGTGAAAATCAGCAACTCTCGTCGATGGTGGCCGAAAGCCGGGGAACGGTATCGGTACATTATCCGTCTCATTGGCTCTGGAGAGGAATGACTTCGTTGTGGCGTGTGGGAGGCATACGCAGGACTTTGAAACGGGACAACATACAGCTGTTCCACGGACTGAGTAACGAACTTCCCTTGACCATCCATCGGGTACGGGAAGTAAAGAGTGTGGTGACTGTTCACGACCTTATTTTCCTGAGACTTTCACATTGTTTTTCGTTGGTCGACCGCTTGATTTATAACTACAAATGCCGCTATGCATGCAAGCATGCAGACCACATCATTGCCGTGAGTGAGTGTACCAAGCGTGACATCATACATTATTATGGAATTCCTGCGGATAAAATTTCCGTTATTTACCAAGGGTGTAGTTCTCTGTATGCCTGCCGTGTCGGTAAGGATAAGCGCAAGGAGGTGATGCGGAGTTATCGGTTGCCCGAACGCTATATCTTGTCGGTGGGCACCATTGAGGAGCGTAAAAATGCGCTGGCCATTGTGAAGGCTTTGGAGTATCTGCCCGATGAACTGCATTTTGTTCTGGTAGGGAGACCCACAGCCTATATCCATCAGCTGAAAGAGTTTATGACAAAAGCCGGATTGCAAGACAGAGTACATTTTCTGCATGGTATCCCTTCGGACGATTTACCTGCCATTTATCAGTCGGCCGAGACTTTTGTATACCCATCCGTTTACGAAGGTTTTGGCATCCCTATTCTTGAGGCTTTGCATTCCGGCATTCCGGTGGTAGCAGCAACCGGCTCTTGTCTTGAAGAAGCGGGGGGGGAGCATTCATTGTATGTGAGTCCCCACGATGTGGAGGGATTGGCAGCGGCGATTGCCCGTACACAAGAGCCTTCTTTGCGTGCCACCATGATTGAGGAGGGGCTGAAGTGGGCACAGCGTTTCACGCAGGAGCAGATGGCGCGTGAGACGATGGAGTGTTATCGGAAAGTACTAACAAAAGAAATCTAAGATATGAATTATTTGGACCGAAATGAGTTTAACTATGCACCTTCGCAAGAGGTGGTGGAGGCTCTAAAGAATTTTGATATAAACAAACTCTGTTTCTATACCCGTATCTACGACGAAGGCAAGAAGAGCATTCTGTCCGTTTATCTGTCCGAGACTTACGGAATCGATGAACCGCAGGTACTGTTGGGTTATGGTGGAGAAGATATATTGAAACAAGCAGTCCACTATTTCCTGACCCAAGAGGATGGGAACAAGACGATGCTCATTCCTAAATTCTCGTGGTGGTACTATAAATCCATAGCCGACGAGGTGAACGGGCGTACGCTGCAATATCCGTTGTATGAGGATGGCAATACCTTTAAATATGATTTCGCTGCCATGAAAGAGATGGTACAGCGTGAGAATCCCAAGGTCTTATTAATCGCTTCGCCCAATAATCCCACCGGTAACGGTCTGACCCCTGTAGAACTGGACGCTTTGTTGGCTGAGTTGCCCGTAACAACCATCGTTTTGGTGGACGAAGCCTATGCCTCTTTCGTATCTACTGATACGGACTATATTAAGATGCTGGTTGATAAATATCCCAACCTGATTATTTCACGCACGCTTTCCAAGTTCTACGGATTGCCTGGATTGCGCATGGGTTTTGGGTTTATGAGTAAGGAGTTGGCCAACTTTGGCAAATACAGCAACAAATATCTGGGTTATAACCGTATCTCTGAGGATATTGCTATTGCCGCACTGAAATCGGATGCGCATTACCGGAATATAGCACGGCTGATGAATGAGAGTCGCGCCTGCTTTGAAGCGGAGATAGGGACGTTGCCTGGTTTCAAGGTATATGAGTCGGTGGCGAACTTTGTCCTTATAAAATATCCGATTGTCTTGAAAGAACGCTTACAGAAAGCTTTTGCCGACGAGGATTATAAGGTGAAGTTCATGAATGAACCAGACATCAATACCCATTTGCGTATTACCTTGGGGCGTCCTGAACAGAACCGTATTGTCATTGACACCATTAAAAAAATTGCATTACAATGAAAGCGGTTATATTGGCTGCAGGGATAGCTTCGCGTTTGCGTCCGTTGACTGATACCACTCCAAAATGTCTGTTGAAAGTTGGAGAGCGTTGTTTGCTGCAAAGAGCCTTTGATGCATTGCTGCAGAATGGCTTTCGGGAGTTTGTCATTGTCACCGGTTATAGACAGCAGCAGATTGTGAACTTTCTGGAAGCTCATTATCCGGCATTGGAGGTTACGTTTATCTATAATGAGAAATATGCTTCTACCAATAATATCTACTCTTTATGGCTTACACGGCCTTATGTAGATAAAGAGGACATTCTGTTGCTGGACAGCGATATCCTTTTTGACCCGCAGATTGTAGCCAAGTTGCTTGGATATGGTCAAGCGGATGCGTTGGCTCTGAACCATCATACATTGGGGGAAGAGGAAATCAAGGTAATAGCGGACAATGATGGCAAGGTGTTGGAAATCAGTAAGACGTGCTCCATATCCCGAGCTATTGGCGAGTCTATTGGCATCGAGAAGATGTCTGCCGCTTATACAGAAGCGCTTTTCCGGGAATTGGAGGTTATGATTACCAAAGAAGGTTTGGATAATATCTTCTATGAACGTGCTTTTGAGCGTCTCATACCGCAAGGACACTCTTTCTATGCGCTTGACACTACCGAATATTTTTCTGTGGAGCTTGATACGGTGAATGACTTTGAACAAGCACAGCGGTTGATTCCTTCACAACTTTATTAATTAATGGGCTGATTTTTATGGCAGATTATGATATACGTCCTTTGCAGCTTCGTATTTTGAAGATATTGCTTGCTGTGGATAAAGTTTGTAAAGAACATGGTTTGCGCTATTATATAATGGCCGGTACTATGCTTGGTGCAGTCCGTCATAAGGGATTTATCCCTTGGGACGATGATTTGGATATCGGTATGCCGAGGGCTGATTATGATTTGTTGATGTCTCATTCCAAGGAATGGCTTTCCAAGCCTTATGAGGCTGTCTGCGCAGAAAATGATCCGAATTATCCATTACCTTTTGCCAAGATACAAGATGCGGATACGACTCTTATCGAGCGTATGCATTTGAAATACTTGGGAGGTATCTACTTGGACGTATTTCCATTGGACGGTGTACCGCAAAGCAACCTGAAACAGAGGATTCATTTTGCCCGGTATGAATTTTACAAGCGGGTGCTCTATTTTATCTACCGCGACCCTTATAAACATGGAAAAGGTCCCGGCTCATGGTTGCCGCTGCTGTGCCGGAGACTTTTTACTACTGCCGGCGTACAGAGGAGTATCAGAAATGTGATGACCACCTATGACTTTGACAAGTCTTCTTTAGTCTGTGATTATGACGACGGTATGCGCGGTATTATGCCCAAGGCAGAGCTGGGAGCTCCGACTCCCGTTTCGTTTGAGGGCGAAACAGTGTGGGGAGTACAAGATTATGACGCCTATCTGACCCGAAAATATGGAGACTACATGGTTATACCGAAACAAAGCGGGCAGAGACAGCATAATTTCCACTATTTGGATTTGGATAAGCCCTATTCTTCACAAGAAAGTTCCAATTCTATTTTATAATTTTGCTCTTTTAGGGAAATGTTAGACAAATGTTTTTTTCCAAAATTTCCATAAGGGACCGAAATCTTTGGTTAATAAATAAAATATGGCTTTTAGGCGGCCGCGTATTAGGCTTATTTTGAATCTATTTCCTGTTTTGAAAGTTCCTATCTTTTGGGATTTGAAATCTTTTCCTTTGTAAGTGAAAACTTTGCGGAATGTGGATGAAGTCATGCCCCATTTTAATAGAAATTGCATTTGACCACAATTCTTGCGTATGCGGGTAGTTGATTTTGTTTCAAAATGATAGATGCGACTGGCTTGTAGCCCTTTCATGAATCTGACTCCACACATATATAATTTTGCGGTGAAATCTGGGTCGCTGTACATTCCGGGTGAGTATTCTATACTATAACCGCCTACTAAATCCCAAATGTCCCGGTGTACGATATTGGGAGGAATGGTAGCTCCCATCCAGTCGTTTATTTTGTAGTTCATGTATTCTTTCAGTAATTTATCTTCTTGAAAAGTTTCGATACTGTCTCCATAATTGGCTAAGATGGTTGATGCGCTTTGTGTATGTGGTTGTATTGATGTAGCTGAAAGAAAGAAATAATTGTCAGACAGTTTTTCTATTTCGTCATAGAGAACCTTGTCCCAAAAAGGGAGTACATACATATCATCATTCAAAAATAGAATATAATCAGTTTTGACTTTAGTGCGCATCATATTCATAGCAAAACATACTCCGATATTCTGCTCAGAATGTGTGTAATCAATACCTGCTTTTTTTATCCACTCTAAGGTTCCGTCACTTCCATCGTTTACGTGTACAATGATTTGGTGATTGTAGTAAGAGTTTCTTTGGATACTTTGTATGCATAGTTTTAGGAAAGCAAGGTTATTCCATGTAGGTATAACGATTGAAAATAATCTGTTTTGAGATTTTATAGCTGTCATCTTTTGCTAATTGAGAAAATAAGTACAAAGATATTTATATAAATGGAGTTTTTGATTATAATTACTTGAAAACATTTATATTTTATAATATGCAAAAACAATATTGGTGTGAAATATACTGTTTTATGAGTGATATATAATACCTCTAGATTTCTTGTAGACAATAGTTTGGACTTGGATTGAATTTTTATGTTTGTGTTTTGTGTAGGCTGATGTTCTATATTGTATGATTAGCCTATATCGCTATTTGCGAAACTTGAATTAAGTTATTACTTTTGTGCCGAATCAGCAATTCTAATAAATTTGTTATGACCAAATTCTTAATTATCCGTTTCAGTTCGATAGGGGATATTATCCAGTGTATGGGAATTATCGGTGGAATACGTGAACGGTTTGCAGATGTGGAAATTCATTGGATTACCCGGAAAGATATGGTGGGGACCTTGTCGATGGATGGCAGGATTGATAAAATCTGGGCGTTTGATAAGGAGACCGGACTTGCCGGGTTGTTGAAAATGGCGGCTGATTTGAGAAAAGAGCATTTCGACTACATTTATGACGCTCATAGTAATATCCGTTCCAACATATTGAAGCTGATAGTGTCTCCATTGCCTTTTGTGAAACCTTACGTTGCTCTGCGGAGCAAAGAGAGAGGCAAACGCTTTTTGTTGTTCAAACTGGGAATCAACCATTTCGACAAGCCTTTCAGGGGGATGGTGTCTTTTCAGAAACCATTGAAGAAATGGGGAATTACGCATTTTCCGGACAACTATCACGACTGGCATTTCCCGGATGAAATACGTAGCAAGTATGAGAACTTTGTAACCAAAGATATGATTACGCTGGTGCCGTCTGCCAACTGGGAAATGAAACGCTGGCCCGTTTCCTATTGGAAAGAATTGGTTGCCCTTCTTCCTGAGTATAAATTTGTTATTCTGGCTGGTCCGAAGGATACTTTCTGTGAGGAAATCAGAAGTGCTGCACCGGAACGGGTAGTTAACCTTGCGGGACAAACCTCATTGATGGAGTCTTCTTACATAGTGTTGCGTTCCAATCTGGTAATCAGCGCTGATACGGGTTTTATGCATGCCGCTGATTTGTTCCGTGTTCCTGCTTTTGCCTTGATGGGACCTACGGCCTTCGGTTTCCCTACGGGACCTACGGTGGAAATACTCGAAACAGCCCTGCCTTGCCGTCCGTGCACCAAAGACGGACGGGGTAAATGCAAGCTGGCTGTTTATCAGAAGTGTATGGTGGATATTACCCCCCAACAAGTCGCTGAAAAGATTATTGCTTCTCTTGGTTGATGGCGCCTATAGTCTTTGTAGTGGAATAACCGTCTACGAAAGGGATAGTTACTGTTTCTTGGGCGTACTCCCTGCCTACAATGTTTTCTATGGCATAGTCGCCACCTTTTACCAACACGTCCGGTGCAACTGTTTTGATGAGATTCAGAGGGGTATCTTCCGTAAAAATCACTACGTAGTCCACTGCTTCCAAGGCTGCCAGGACTGTGGAGCGGGCGTTTTCATCATTGATAGGGCGCGATTCCCCTTTCAGACGTTTTACTGAGTTGTCCGAATTCAATCCTACGATAAGTACGTCCCCCAGTCTTTTGGCCTTTTCCAGATAGCACACGTGTCCTTTGTGCAGAATGTCGAAGCAGCCGTTTGTGAATATGATTTTGCGCTCCTGCGCACGCAGTTGTTTTATAGTATCTGCAAGTTGGGAAATAGGAATAAGTTTGCTGGCCGGTTTCCCGATTTGTAGCTCGTCCTGCAATTCTTTGAACAGAATGGGGCTGGTGCCTATTTTCCCGACTACAATGCCGGCCGCTTTATTGGCAAGATAAATGGCATCTGCAATAGGGATACCGGCTGCCAGCGCAGCTGCTAAAGTTGCCACGACAGTATCGCCTGCACCTGAAACGTCATATACTTCCCTTGCTTCGGTAGGAATGTCCTGCGAGGCATCGGGAGCTATGTATGACATGCCTTTTTCGGAACGTGTCACTAATAGAGAAGTAAGGTTATACTCCTTCAGTATCCGGTCTGCTGCGCTATGGATTTCTTTATCCTCATTTCTCACATCCACTCCCGAAACAGCCGAAAGCTCTTTCAGGTTGGGGGTGATGATGGTTGCGGAACGGTATTTCTCCCAATTTGTCCCTTTGGGGTCTATAATGACCTTCTTCCCTTGCCCGGCAGAGGCGGATATAACCTGCTGGCATACTGTATCATTGCATACTCCCTTGCCATAATCCGAAATCACGACAATGTCCACTTCGGGGAGTGCACGCTTCACGGCATCCAGCAGTTTCTGCTCAGTCTCTTCGTTCAGGCATTCATTTTCTGTTTCAAAGTCCAGCCGTACTACTTGCTGGCTGTTGCCTATTACGCGGGTTTTGGTGATGGTTGGGTGTTCTGTATGAAACAGTTCGTTTCTGATACCCAAATCAGCGAACATCTCCTGCATTGTGTTTCCGTTGTGGTCATTGCCAAGCAGGCTGACGACATACGGCGAGCAACCCAGTCCCAACAGATTTCTTGCAACATTGGCCGCTCCTCCCAATACATTGTAGGTACGGGTGACACGGACCACTGGTACGGGGGCTTCGGGAGAAATCCTTTTCACGTCCCCTATATGGTAAGTATCCAGCATCACGTCTCCGATAACGAGTACCTTCTTTCCCTTTATACTGTTTAATTCTGTATTCATAATAGGTTGTTTTTTAATTGGTTTGCCCAGTATATAAGCGGATGTTCCTCTGTGACCCGGAAAGACTTGACACCGCTTCGCTCGCCGCATTCCGTATCCGACTTCTTGTCTCCGAACATATAGGATTGGGACGGGTCGATGTCATACTTCTTCATCGCTTCCATCACCATGAAAGGAGAAGGCTTGCGGCATTCGCAATGTTCCTCCGGAGCGTGGGGGCAAGTATAGAAATCGTTCAGTATAACTCCATGTTTCTCCAGCTCTTGGGCGAGTGCCCGGTTGAACAGTTCGGCGTCCTCCGGTGTGAAATAGCCACGTCCAATGCCGGATTGGTTCGTGATGACAATCAGCAGATAACCCAGTTCCTGAAAGATGCGGAGTGCTTCGGCTACGCCGGGCAGCAATTCCAGCTCTTGGGGCTTATAAACGTAGCCGAAATCGACATTGATGGTACCGTCCCGGTCAAGGAAAATCGCTTTATTCATGAGAAAACAGTTTATTGTCGACGATGCCGCACAGGATATGTCCGATGGTAATGTGTACTTCTTGAATCCTGGCAGATTCGGTGTGCTGTATAATCAGCGGGTAATTGCAAAGTTCCTTGCACCTTCCTCCATTCCTTCCCAGAAGTCCCACGGTGATGATTCCCATGGACTGCGCCTTTTGCAAGGCATACTCTACGTTGGGGGAGTTGCCGCTGGTGGAAAGGCCTATCAGAATATCACCTTTCGTTCCCAAGGCTGCCGTCTGCCGTTCGAAGACGCGTTCGAAGCCATAGTCATTGCTGACTGCGGTCAGGATGGAAGTGTCGGTTGTCATGGCGATGGCGGGCAGGCCTTCCCGTTCGGTCACGAAACGTCCGACGAGTTCGGCAGCGATATGCTGGGCATCGGCTGCACTGCCGCCGTTACCGCAAAGCAAGACTTTGTGCCCTTGTCGAAGGGCTTGTACTATCAGATTGCCGACGTTTTCGATGTCGGCAAGCATTTGCCGGTTGTTCAGGATATTTTCTTTGAGCCTGATACCTTCTTGGATGGACTGGATGATATAATCTTGCATAATTTTCTAATCTCGTTGGTACAAAGATACGACATTTCAGAAATGAAGCTTGCTTTTGACGAAATTTTTAAATTGTCTTTGCTTTCTCCATTTCAGTCTGCTGAAGAGAGTGAAGAATATGCATTCTTCAATATCGAATCCTCTTTGCTCGGCATATAGAGGTATTATTTTCATGAAGTCATCGGCGGGAATACCCAGTTGGCTGAAGGCATTCATGGACATTCTGATACCGGGTACTTTACCGAGCTTCAGGCGGTTGATGTCAATGAGGGCGAAGTGATATTTGCCGTTTGTCTTCCGGTAAAATATATTCTTGGGATTATAGTCCAGTGGCAAGACCTTGTTCAGATGTAATTGGAGAGTGAAGTCTACGAGGTCATGTCTTAGCCGTTTTTTCTCTTCTTCCTCCATTTCCGTACCGAACATATCCGTAACAAGCGGGTAGGGGAGGTATTCGGAAATAAAGTATCCGGTGTGGAAGAAACCATTCTTTTTGATTTCTATATAAGCTACCGGAGGGGCGGTCTCTATTCCCCGTTGCAGAAAAAGTTCTGCATATTCAAAGGCGCGCTGCGCTTTGCTTTTGCGGAACCAAGTGTAAATGAGGCAGTTTATGAGGGCAGGTCTTTTGTATTTCTTGATTACGAAGTCCTTGTCTCCGAACCGCACTCTTTCGACTGTGTTCCTTCGGTTACAATAAACCTCTTCCCGTTCATATTCTTCCGATGGGATGGCTCGGATATAACTCTCGTAGGCGGCATAGTGCGGATGAATATGTACCTTCATTGCTTTTATTTACATTTTACTTCTTTTGAACGGTGCAAAGATAGTGCAAACCGAAAGCAGAACAAAATGAACTTGTTCATTTTTTATTTTGAGGTGCCGCCTATCTTCGCTTTTGAGCAAAGATAATCAAAATGTATCATCTGGTCGGAAATATCGTATGCTTTTTTAGCGAACTCGGCTTCTGCCGGGGTGGGCTCTTCACCTACCACCTCCATTTGGGGGCTGATGGCGAATCCTTTCTTGCATGGGTCGAGGATGCTTTGGCCCAATCCGCTCCAGTAGTAATCATCCAGTTGGAGCAGGTTCAGTAAGGTGGGGTACATATCGATTTGTCCCATCACTTTATCATAACGCATGCCTACCGGAGAGTTTACTATGATGAAAGGGGTGAATGTCTTGTCGGATACGATACCCTTGCCACCGGGGGCGTTACACAATTCTTCACGGTAGGTAGCCAGTCCTTCGTGGTCACCGGTGATGACGATAAGGGTCTCGTCGTATTGTGGGAGTGTTTTCAAGTACTCCACGAATTTTCCTATCGCCTTGTCCGTATAGCGTGCAGTGGTCATATAGTCATTCATTTTCTGTGGAATGGCCGGAGAGAAATGAATCTCTTTCAATTCTTCAGGCAATTTGAAGGGAGCATGGCCGGAGTAGGTCACCAGCTGCATGTAAACATTCTCCCCCTTCTTCCAGATTTCCCCCTTCTCTATTTTTTGGCTGCATTGCGCCAGGAAGGAGCCGTCTCCGGTACGTTTGTGCGTGCCAAAGGCTTCTGTCAGTTCAAAGTCATGATAAGCAATGATGGTGTCGGTCCCGAAACTGTAGGCTATGACGCCTTGGTTCCAGGTCGATACTTTATCAATGGTCAGGAGGTAGTTGCGCGAGTTCTTCTGCTGATGCATGGCTTTTTGCAGGGTTCCGTAGGTGTGGTCAGGATATTGGCTGCTGTATGTGCCGCTGTTGATAGGCAGCATACCGGCGCAAAGCAACAGCTGTGCATCAATGGAACGTCCTCCTTTCACTTGCGTCAGTACGTGGGGAGCGTATAAGGAGGTGGAGTCTTGCAGCAGTTTGTTGAGATATGGAGTAATCTCTTGCCCTTCCACTTCCCTTTCGAGTACCCAGCTTTCCAAAGATTCTGCCAGGATGACGATGCAGTTGTTGCGGATTCCGATACGTCCGGTCAAAGGGTGATGTCCGGGTTTCTGGCTCAGCCACTCCTTTATCTCTTGCTGTATCTGTGGGGTGGCCTCCTGCTTCTGGTTGATGAGGTCATAGTATAGGCTTCCGAAGACAGTATACATGGAAGTGGTGCTTGCACACAGATAGGCTTTCTGGCGGACGGTGTTGTATGCTTCCTTGAATCCTCCTTTGGCCAGGGTGGTGATGGCAAACAGCAGGATACCGATTCCCAAAGCTCCTCCGTAATACTTGTATGATGTTCTTCCGGCGGTATTTCTTTTGTAATGCCAATAAAGGGGGATACTGGCAATGGTAGATAGAGGGAAGAAGATGTCGTACCAGCGGAAAGAGTCGTAAACGCTTCCGGTGAAATCGGCGAGGTTTCCAGAAAGTCCATAGCTGTTAAGTGGGATGGCAGTATAGTAGGTGCGGAAATATATCAGGTTGACAATCAGTAGTATATCCAGCAAAAGCATGATGACTATCTCTGTTTTCCAGAGCCGGAAGAACTTATAGGGGACGAGAAGTACGAGGGTGGCTATTATTTTGGTTGCATAAAATTCGATGGTAGAGAATGAAGCGAATGTGGTGGTTATGCTCCAGATGAAATCGAATAGCAGGAATTTGAAAAAAATGGTGATTCCGAACAAAAGAGTCACTTTATCTGTTGCCCCTTGTTGACTGTCGGAGCAATGAAAAAGGTTTCTTCTCATAAAATAGTATTTTTAAAATATTGGGGTGCAAAGATAGATATTTTAGAGAAGAAAAAGCTTCATAAACAGCAACTTTTGGAGGAAAATTGATAAAAGTCATTTTTTTTTCTGGATTGATGCAGTATATGCAGAATTCTTGTATTTACTTTGCAGACGTTTAAAGCAAAGAAAGCAAAACTGTTACAAACTAAGGGCTGGATTTTATTGTTCTATTGGTAATTTGAGGTGACGATTGTGTCGTTGCCGTGATATTTTGAGTGTATGAAGAAGCATTATTTATTTTTCGTTTCGGTAGCCTATTCCTATCCTATACTTCGCCCGCTTCAGGACGAAATCAGGCGTAGAGGAGACGATGTTGCATGGTTTATCGAGCCAGACTGTCCGGTTCTGTTGAATCAAGATGAAAGGTGGCTTCAATCTGTTCAGGAAGTGATGGATTATCAGCCTATTGCTGTTTTTGCACCGGGTAATTATATTTATGATTTCTTCCCGGGAGTGAAAGTTTCCCTTTTCCATGGCTACCCCATCAATAAGCGTGGCGATGAAAAGGATGACCATTTTTCTGTTCGTGGATGGTTCGATGTCTATTGCACACAAGGAGAAACGAGCACTCTTCCTTTTAAGGAGCTTGAGAGGAAATACGGTTTCTTTAAGGTATACGAAACTGGCTGGTGCAAGGCGGATACTTTCGTGAAGGAACGTGTACATACTCCTCATAATGCACGTCCGGTAGTTTTGTACTCTTCTACGTTTACAAAAAATATAACTTCTGCTCCTCATCTGTTTGATACCATCAAGAGACTGGTGCGCGAGAAGAACTGGGATTGGATTATTTCGTTCCATCCGAAATTCTCGGATATGGAAGTCCTCAAGAAATACAAGGAACTGGCTGCTTCCTGCCCCAATATTACTTTCCACGAGAGTGGACTTGTTGATGCCAAGCTGCTAAACAGTGCAGATGTACTGTTGTCCGATGCTTCGTCTGTGATTGTTGAGGCGATGATGTTGGACAAACCGGTGGTGACTTATTGCAACACCATGCCAGGAGCTCATTTGCTGAATGTCACTGAGACGGATGCTGTAGAAGGAGCTATTGAAAAGGCCATTTCCCGTCCGGCAGAACTGATGGAGCGGATGCGTGCTTATGTGCACAAGCATGAAGCCCATCTGGACGGTGAGTCCTCTTCACGGGTACTGGATGCCGTAAACAACTACATCTGGTATTTTCAAGGTAAGACCAGAACCAAGCCCTGGAATCTGGTGCGTAAGTTTAAATTGCGATGGCGGGTGGGCTATCCGTTGATGGCCACTTTGCGGTTATGGTAGGCGATAGATAATCTGTCGGCCTATTTTTTTGTTTTATAAAGTATGAAATCTGCATAAATTTTATGGATAATTCTCCTATGGTGAGTGTAATACTTCCCAATTATAATCATGTTGTTTATTTGAAAGAGAGGATTGAAAGCATCCTCAATCAAACCTATCAGAACTTTGAATTGATTCTGCTGGATGATTGTTCTGCGGACAATAGTTGTGATATTTTGAATGCCTATAAAGAACATCCAAAAGTTTCGGCATTAGTGTTGAATGAAAAGAATACAGGCAATACTTTTCTTCAATGGGATAGGGGCATTCGCCTTGCTAAAGGAAAGTATGTTTGGATTGCAGAAAGTGATGACACTGCCGATATTCATTTTTTGGAGGCAACAGTTGCCGCATTGGAGTTGAATCCAAGTGCAATAATGTGCCTTACTGGTTCCATTCTGATAGATGGACAGGGACAAAGGATGAAACGTAAGAGCCGTGACCGTTGGAAAGAAACCGGAGAAGTGAAAACATTCGATGGCAAAGAATATGTAAAACATAATCTGTTATATAGGAATTATGTGTATAATGCCAGTATGGTGCTTTTCAAGAGGGAGGTTTACGATAAACTAGATAAGTCCTTTCAGCAACTTCGCTGTGCGGGTGATTGGCAGTTCTGGGTAGAAGTGGCACAGGAGGGGAAAGTTGTAGAGGTACGCCGGAAATTGAATTACTTCCGGCAACATACCAATAAAGTAACCAGCAGGTCTAAATATACAGGGGAAGGAATGTTCAATACGATAGATGTGATGTCGTATATGTTTTCTTGTACAGACGTTGGCTGGTATAGAAAATGCTTGGTGAGGGGAGAGTGTTATAGACTTATAGCGAAACTACCGGTTTCACCGGACATCCGTGCCCGTCTGTATGTTGAGGCAAGAGGGAAAATGGGGGTTCTGCCAGTACATTACTATCTGGAACGTATAAATAGGATATTAGCATTTGTGATTCCTTTTCTTCCTACTCATAGAAAAGATAAATTCAAATAAAGGTACATTATATAAAAGAGGATATAGGAATGCTGTCAATTATCATTTGCTCTATTTCACCGGAACGATTGCAAGAAATCAGCCAAAATATACATGCTACTATTGGAGTGGAACATGAGATTATCGCTATAGATAATCGGGAGAAGTGCTGGTCTATAGCTCGCGCTTATAATGAAGGTGCTCGGCAGGCTCGCTATCCTTATTTGTTTTTCGTCCATGAAGATGTGAAATTCCATTCGCAGGATTGGGGGACGGTTGTTGCTGAGAAGTTGGCGGAACCGAGTTGTGGAGTAATAGGTTTTGCAGGAACTAAAATAATGTTCGACTGCTATTCGGGATGGATGCAGCATCGTCGTTTTGCTTGTACTTCTTATTTACAAAAAAAAGGAAATGTGACGGCATTCACTGGGTTCAATGTGGTACAAGGAGAGTGGTTTGCGGAAGTTGTAGCAGTGGACGGTTTCGGAATGTTTGTCCGAAAAGAGGTATGGAAGGCATATCCTTTCGATGAAAAGATGCTGACTGGATTTCATTGCTATGATGTTGATTTCTCTTTACAGATAGCTGTAAGCAAACGATATAGGAATTATGTTTGTTGCTCACCGGAAGTTCAAGTGGAACATCTCTCGGAAGGTAATTATAATCGCAACTGGTGCCAAGATACGGTCAGGATGTATAATCGGAAATGGAATGTTATTTTGCCGATAAAGATAGATGACCTTTGTCTTACTAAAAGGGAGATGGAAAGATATAGAGAAAAGAGCTTTAATCGTTTCTTGCAAAAATCTTTTAAAGTTGATTTCCCTGAGAAGAAAGAAGTTTTGATGGCTTTTTTGTCTTATCCTTTTTCTTTAGAACATTTGTTGCATTGTATTTCGGGAGTATATAGATATTTAGTAGGGAAAGATTCTTAACTTTGTAAATTGATTATTGTCATCTGCTAAATAATTTAGATAAAATATAAACATATTGTATGGACGCATTAAATGAAAAGGGTATGGTGTCTGTTATTGTACCTTGTTATAATCAAGCCATTTATTTGCCCGAAGCCTTGAACTCTTTATTGGCTCAGACTTATCAGTGCTGGGAAGCGATAGTTGTGAATGACGGTTCGCCTGATGAAACAGAAAAAGTGGCATTGGAGTATACGCGGAAAGACTCAAGAATTAAATATGTATTCAAGGAAAACGGAGGATTGTCTTCTGCGAGAAATAAAGGTATAGAATTGGCTCAGGGAGAATTTATATTGCCGTTGGATGCAGATGACATTATACATCCGGAGTATATGGAAAAGGCGATGGAGGCATTCGAGGACAATCCATTCCTGAAACTGGTATTTTGTCGAGGAGTTTTTTTCGGAGTAAAAAATAAGGTTTGGAATTTGCGTTATGAAGGGTATGAGGAGTTGCTTCAGAGAAATCATATTTTTTGTTCTGCTTTTTTTAGGCGCAGTGATTGCATGGCCATTGGCGGCTATGATGAGAATATGCGGAAAGGACACGAGGATTGGGAGTTCTTTATCAGGTTGTTAGATGAAAATAGTCTTGTGTATCAGATACCCTCTCCACTCTTTTATTACCGTGTCAAGGAGCAATCTATGATAACTGCGGCAAAGCAGGCCGATGTATTTAATGAAACGGAGTTTTATATCTATTCAAAACACAGAACCCTTTATGCTTCCTTTTTTGGAGGCAGTGCATTGCACATCATTCGCGAACTGCTTTATCTGCGCAAGAAGCGCGAGGCGCATAGAAATAAATGGTATAGAAGATTTTTCCGTCAATATATAAAAGGACTTTTTCACAAATGAAACTATCTGTCATAACTATCAACTATAACAATGCTGAAGGACTGGCCAAGACAATGGACAGTGTTTTCAGACAGCGCTTTTCTGACTTTGAATATATTGTCATAGATGGTGGCAGCACTGATGGCAGTAAGGACTTGATTGTGAACAATCAGGATAAAATTGCTTATTGGTGCTCTGAAAAAGATTCGGGCATATATAATGCCATGAATAAAGGCATCCGGGAGGCATCTGGAGAGTATTTACTTTTTTTGAATTCGGGTGATTTTCTCCATGACTTTGCTGTATTGGAGGACATTCATCCTTTTTTGTCGGGCGAAGACATTGTTTACGGGGATTTGCTTTTTGTACACGGCGATGGAAAGGAGGATTTGTTTGTATACCCGGATGTCTTGAGCTTTGAATATTTTTTGGAACGCTCTTTGGGACATCCTGCTGCTTTTATAAAGAGAGCATTATTTGGGGGGTGCCTTTATACGGAGACGCTTAAGATTGTTTCTGATTGGGAATTCTTTGTGAAGAAGATAGTGCTTGAAAGCTGTTCTTATAGACATGTCGAGAGGGTGATAAGTATCTTTAATATGCAAGGCATCAGTTCTGTCTCTTTAAGTCTTTGTGAGGAGGAAAAGAAATATATCCTGCAGGGAATATTTCCTCCCATGATACTCGACTCTTTGCAGTTGGCTGCTTGCCTGAAAAAGCAGCCTTTGTTTGAACTTTTCCGTGAGATGAGCAAGACACACCGTTTCCAGAAGAGGGTAAAGCCTGTCCTGACCTTCTTGCTGAAATTGAACAACGCTTTCTCTATGCGGAAATGAATGGTCAGAAGACTGCTTTTGCTACTTTCCGGTAGACAAGTTCGGTTTGGCGGGTTGCCTTTTCCCAAGAGTAAAGTTTAATCCTTTCTTTGCCGGCAAGTATAAGTCTGGTGCGTTCAGCTTCGTCGTATATCACACTTTTGATAGCTTCTGCCATCGAAGAAACAGAGAATGGGTCGAAATATGCCGCTGCATTTTCGGCAATTTCAGGAAAGCAAGAGGCTTGGCTCAAGGCTACGGGGCAGTTGCAAGTGTAGGCTTCTAAAATAGGGATGCCGAAACCTTCATAATAAGATGGATATACAAATAGCAGAGCACGGTTGTATAATTCTTTCAGATGCTGGTCGTTGACCGAAATTTGCAGTGTATGCGGAGCGATGCCTATACGTGATATTAATTCTGATTCAGCCTTTGAAAACGGTTTGCCTGCACATATTAGATGTAGATGTGCATCTGTTTGATGGATTATACTGAAAGCTTCTGCTAATCGTTGGAAATTTTTGTAGGATGTCCGGTCACCAACAAACAAAATGTATCTTTGGGGAAGATGTAGATTAGGCTTGCTTATAGTGGATTGTAGACTACAACCGTGGTAGATAACGTCTATTTTTTGAGGGGATATGCCTAATGTTTCTATGATATCTTTCTTGGTATGTTCGCTAATGGCTATAATGTGATTGGCTTTTGTGATAATTTCTTTCTTCTGTTGAATAATGGATATGGAGTCTTGAAACAAGTCTGGATATTTTTCATAGGTCATGTCGTGTACGGTTATCACAAAAGGATTATTGCCTATTTGCTTAAGAAAAAGGGGATTGTAATATGTCGGATGATAGACAAATGGAGCGTGTTTCTGCATCAGCTTTAAGATTAGTTTGGCGTTGCTTTGATACAGTTTCTGTTGATGATACTTAAAGAACAAATGGGGGATGTAGATACCGTGTCTCTTGATTTTACTATTCAATAGATAATGATTTTCTGTATAGCGTACTGCAATATCGTAATTAAACTGTAAATTGGACATGATTTCACAGAAATAGCGAGAAATGCCGCCGAATTTCTGCTGGTCGAAAATTTGTGAATCATATACTATAAAGGGCTGCTCCATGCTTGTCTATATATTGTAATACGATGCAAAGGTAAAGGAAAGTTTTGAAGTTCTGTGATTGAAATGATTTTTATATCTTTTATATTGTGTATTTTTGTGCCCTTCAAAGTTATAGTGTATGGATAAAAAAGATATTGTAGTAGTAGTGCCTATTTATTTACCTGCTCTATCAGAGATGGAAGCGGTGTCGCTGAAACAGTGCTTGGATATTTTGTCTGATTACTCCATAGTGATTATTAAGCCTGAAAATCTGGATATTTCCAATATACAATCTCAATTTTTACTCCCTAAGGTAATATCTTTCCCAGACAGATGTTTCCAAGGTATTGAAGCTTATAATCGTTTAATGCTTGACGTGGCTTTTTATAGAACTTTTTCGAGCTATACTTATATGCTTGTTTATCAATTGGATGCTTATGCGTTTAAAGACGAATTGTTCTTTTGGGCTTCACTGGGGTATGATTATATTGGTGCGCCGTGGATGCCGCACCAAAGAAAATATTGGAGGTTTCCTACTCGTTTCGTCTGGTTTGTCCAGCGTTGCTTCTGGAGTATTTTCTATCCTAAGAATCTGCGCAGAATGAAGTATTGTTGGTTTCATGTTGGTAATGGTGGCTTTTCTTTAAGGAAAATCAGTAAGATGATAGCAGTTACAGAGCATTACAAAGCTATAATTGATAAGTGCATGGCAGACAGTAATTCTTTTTTCCCCGAAGATGTCTTTTTGCTTTTGAATACTCATGATAAAGAAGTTCATTTGAAACGTCCTTCTTACAAATTGGCTATGAAATTTGCAATTGAGCAAATTCCGGCATGGTCATATAGGGCAAATGGATGCCAGCTCCCTTTCGGCTGCCATAATTGGACGCATCCTGAGATGCTCCCTTTTTGGTCTCAATTCATAAAGCTCGGTTAAGGAGCATGACCGCATGATTTCTTCCGGTGTGGTTTGCTCTTTCCTTGGACCTTGTTTGGTGCTTGGTTTGAAAACAGTATGAATAAAGTAGTATTATTAACTATACGTGAATTCGATATAGCTGTACTATCAGCCATCACAGCCATCAGCTTCGTTCAAAACCTCTTTTGATTCATATCGAATTCACGTTAATATAGTGTTTCTGTTATGTCTTGGAGAATGGTTAGGGTTTGATTATATATCCGTCAATTCCGAAATATTGTTCACCCCATTTAGCTTTGGCATACTCTACGGTCGCATAGCTGTTGGTGTACCAAGTGTCTTTTGTGTGTGTGCTCTTGAGATGATGCAGTGGTACAGTATTGGGTTGCTCGTCAGCATATACATATCCATCTATTCCATAATACTGTTCATTCCATTTCTTTTTAGCATATTCAACATCAGCGTAACTGAAAGCATACCACGTGTCTTTGGTATGTATGCTTTTCAGGCGATGCATTGGTTTTGTATTGGGTGCAGGTTCTACTAATACAAATCCTAAAAAGTCAGTTAAATAATCACCGCTTACTTGATTTATATAGTTTACGTCATCTTGTGAGCTGAATTCAACTTGCAAATGCAACAGAATTCTGATTAATAATTTGTTTAAATTTTTCGTTTGGCGTGAGGTATCC
>NZ_CAXUGK010000037.1:0-49622 GCF_964250605.1 Bacteroides sp. AR20
CTTGGCGCGGGCCGTTCCCCGACCGATGAGTTTTCTAGAGATAAATAATGCGTGACACAGTTTATTTTACACTACCCTCACAAAGATAGTCGCGGTCTTGCTTTTCATAGAGGAAATATACGAAAAAAGCAGTATAAATACAAATTCATCACTTGATTTAACGAAGATAACTTCTATAATTTTTTTCCAATACCGATTGCAATTTGGAAAGAGGATAAAGGAACTTGCCACCTATAACAGTATAAGCTATCCCCTTTTCATCCTGCAACTTTTGCAAAGTCCTGCTTGATATATGTAACATACTACATACCTGCTCACCAGTCATATAAACCTCATTAGCTACAGGAACCTGCAAATTCTGAAATTCAAGAATTTCCTTTGAGCATTTTCTAAGCATCCTCATTATCATAATATATTCTTCTGATTGTTTTGTAATTACCCCATCCATACTCTAACTCTATTTATGGATATTCAGTAAATGTTCCTCTTTCTTCTAAATTAAGAAAAAAGTTTTACTTTACGTGAGCTTTTCTCTTGATTTTTTCGTTCAATTCTCCCAGTCTTCTATCTTTTTCATAGAACATTATTTACATATTCTTATTTTTTCTTCCCACCCATGCATTATGTACATATATTTTTTAGGGGAAGTTAAAACCTCTCCTCTTTTCCTCTTATTTTAGTCAGATTATGCTGCCTTTCTTTTTTTTCTTTTCGACCTTTTCTATCATACATACCGCATTGGCTGTATGTATCCCAAAGAAAACTCAAAGTACTTCCGTTTTCCTGTTTCTGGCTTTTATCCTGGCCAGTGAATAATGTTGTTTCTGCGTTTCAAAACTTCCTTCCAGGCGGGTAGCTCTTTCACGGCTGAATTCCGACCGTAAGATTCTCCGAAATCGCTCATCTTTGGCGGCTCTGCCCTTACGCTTGGACAATAGGGCATTAAAGGGCAGATTTCCCGTATATGCGCCTCCTTATTCTCGAATTATGGGCGTAAGTCACATGGTTATGAAGAGATATCTACCCTTTAATGGGGAGAACAGCCGGCTAATATCTGATGGAAATGCCCAACAAATCACAGGAAAATAGCCACGCAATAGTCTGATACACAATAATTATTGGAGATACGTGGTCCGCTCCTGCGGACAGCAAGTTGTCTTTTGGGTAAACGAAAACCAGACGGTTTAACAGCGCGTTACGCCGTTAAACCGTTACCCATTCCATGCTCCAGAGTCGCTTCATCATATAATTTGATAGCTTCACCTATATTATCACTTGGGACGTTTACCAACAGACTCCCTTTCCTTTTTTCTGTTCGATGCCCTACAAAAAGGCTGTTTGCGGCCGCTTATTTCCGTTTATTTTCACTATTTTTGCAGTATGAAAATGAAGACAGACGATACATTCAATCATGCCCATGCCGACAGGCTTCTGCTCCCCAACGCCTCATTGCTTGGGGAGGTGGAGAACATGCTGGCCGACGGACGGTCGGTCATGCTGAAGGCTACGGGAAACAGCATGCTCCCCTTCATTGTCGGAGGGCGTGACAGTGTGCTTGTACGGCGTCCCTCCGGGATACAGGCGTTACAGGTCTGGCAAATCGCCCTGGCACACCTGCCCGACAGCCGGTATGTGCTGCACCGTATCGTCCGCATCCATGGCGCGGAGATTGTCCTAATGGGCGACGGGAATCTAAAGGAAACGGAAAGTTGTCGGTTTCCCGATATAACGGGAGTTGTCACAAGAATTATCCGTAACGGCCGTTATGTGGACTGCGACGCAGGGGGTGAACGGTGCAAGGCGAAGATATGGGGCAGGCTGCTCCCTATCCGCCGGTATTTGCTGTACATATACAGACGGGTATGGATATGAAGGCGGGAATGAGTATGAAAGAAGGAGCGGAATGGCTGTGGAACGCCTCACGGGGATATCGCTCCCCCATTCTGGCGGGTATTCTTGCCGGGACAGTTCGCATCGGCGTGTCCCTCACGTTCGTCTGGTTCTGCAAGCACCTGATAGATACCGCCACCCATCAGGCGGACGGGAACATCATCCTGGGACTGGCGGCCATGGCGGGATGCATCGTCCTGCAACTGCTGCTGTCCGCACTTGTCAGCCGTCTCTATGCGCACACGGAGATCAGCCTGCGCAACAGACTGCGGCAGGATCTGCTCGAACATATCCTGAAAAGCCGGTGGAACGGTCGCGAGACATTCCATTCCGGCGATATGCTCAACCGCATGGAGGAGGATGTCCGTACCGTGACGGACCTGCTGGCGGGTTCCATCCCCTTGGTCGGAACCACGCTGTTCCAACTGGCCGGCGCCGCGCTGTTCCTGTTCTGTCTCGACCGGCGGATGGCTGTCGTCATCCTGCTTATCATGCCGTTGGCGTTGCTGTGCAGCAAGCTCTACATGAAGCGGATGCGGCGTCTGACACGTGAGATACGGGCGACGGACAGCCGTGTGCAAAGCCATCTGCAGGAGAACCTGCAGCACCGCACCCTGATTTCCGTCCTGGAATGCACCCCGGTGGCAGCGGACACGATGTCCTCACTCCAGTCGGGGCTGAAACGGCTGGTGATGCGGCGCAACTCATTTTCCATCTTTTCAAGTATCATGGTGCAGGCGGGGTTCGCCCTCGGCTATGTGACCGCTTTCGCATGGGGAATATACGGGCTGGACACCGGTACGGTAACATTCGGCACGCTGGCCGCCTTCCTGCAACTGGTGGCGCAGGTACAACGCCCTGTCGTGGAGCTGGCCCGGCAGGTTCCGGTGTTTATCGGCGCACTGACTTCCGTGGAGAGGATAGACGAGCTCAACTCCATGCCGCTGGAGGAACAGGGCGAGCCTGTCATCCTGGGTGGCAAGGCTGGTGTCCGTGTGGAGAATGTTACTTTTACCTATCCCGGCGGCAGACGTAAGGTGCTGGAACATTTCACATACGATTTCAAGCCGGGGAGCCTGACCGCCGTGCTCGGGGAGACCGGCAGCGGGAAGAGTACGCTGGTACGGCTGATACTGGCCTTGTTGCAGCCCGACGGGGGAAACATCACGCTGTATGACAAGACCCGGCCCGTGCCCGTTTCTCCACTCACACGGGGGAATTTCGTGTATGTCCCGCAGGGGAATACGCTCGTCAGCGGCACATTGCGCGACAACCTGCTGTTGGGCAATCCCGAAGCTACCGACGGGCAGATGCGGGAAGCGTTGCATACGGCGGCGGCCGATTTTGTACGGGAACTGCCGCAAGGACTGGACACCCCCTGCGGCGAGATGGGAACGGGCATAAGTGAGGGGCAGGCGCAACGCATAGCCATCGCGCGCGGACTGCTCCGCCCCGGTAACATCGTCCTGCTGGACGAGCCCACCTCCTCGCTGGATTCCGATACCGAACGGACGCTGCTGGAACGGCTTTCACATACCATTCAAGGCAAGACCCTCATCATTATCACCCACCAGGAACAGACGGCACGGCTCTGTAACGCCGTTATCAGGATGCATCCGGTGGGCTCCCCCGGCAAGTGACGCCTACGTGAGACTGCGGGATGGCCGGGAACGGGGCCGATCGCGCAGGTATAAAACAAAAGCAGGGAAGTCCGGGGCTTATCCCGGCTTCCCTGCCGACGGGGAGGCGGCATCATTGCTATGCGTGCAGTCCGACTGCCATATCAAACTGGTTGGATGTTGAGATGAAATTATGGCACGCATGCCCGCTTCCCTTCGTATATAATTCCTTATCCGGATGATACGCCGCCTCCCGATGACGGACAGCCGCGGTATGAATTCCGATAAATACGGTATTCCAAATATCCATATCCGAACCACGCCTGGCCCGGATATGGATAAGCAAACAAAACAAACAAATGATAGCGGATTTAATTCGTACAGCCGGAAATACCACATTCCACGGCTGTGGTATGAACCCGCCAGGGGTATATATTGTTCTGACAGTGTGTCGTATTCATGGTTCATACAGTTCCTACAGGGCGGAATTGTCCATGTCTTGTGCCGCACTTCCCTGTTGTCAATATCCCGGATTTTGCGTAAGCGCGGGCAAAAGGTTTATTTCGGATTGCGGAAAAGGCATGAGAAGCTCGTAGGCTTCGCATCCGGCCACGGCCTGTGCCTGCCCGGTCCGTTTCAACATGATCCAATAGCCCCAGTCTTGCTTCCGCGTTTTCCATTCGTCCGGCAGGGCCGACTTGTCCGCAGTGTCCTCCATACCGGCCTCTTTGAGCAGCAGGGCGGTTTTCGCGGGTGTATAGTTCGCAAGGCTTTCACCGAAAACGCGGTACATTTCGGGCTCGGACGATTCCTCGACCGCAATGCTGAAATCGGACTGACAGTCGCGAAGCAGGTATCCCGCCTCGTCATTGTAGCCCAGGCTCAAAGCGATTTCGGCACGGAGGGCCTTGACGGTCTCCATAGTGATGCGCCACCCGCCTTCGGGCAAACGGGTGATGTCTTGCAGTTCATTGAGCAGTCCCCAACAAAGGTCTTGCGGTGACCGTACGGGGGAATGCAGGATTTCATCGTAATTGTTGGAAGTGGCGGGCACCGTAATGTAAGGCACACTGCCCCACAGTTGTGACAGGTTGTAATAGACCATGCATCTCAAGGCTTTCGCCTCGTTGATGTAAGCGGTACGCTCATAGGAGCCGTCAAAGGCTTCAAGGCATTTATCACCATATTGGCGTTGCTGATGACAAGGTAGGCCGCACTCCACACATCGGCCACATGACTGTCATACGGAGTAATGACGGACGCAGGGTGTTCATCAAAGTCTTTCCCCGTAAGCCTTATCTTCTCCAGCAGCAACTGCCTGTACTCATAACTCCGTAAGTTGCTGTAAATGCCAAGGATTGCATTTTGCACAGCTTTCCTCTTCCCAGAAACTTTCTTCCTCGTTGGGATAGATCGGAGCCGGTTCTAATACATCACAATTGTTTTCCACCTCCTTTCTCAGCTCGTTGATTTTTTCCTCGCCTCCATCGTACCGGGTAAGCATGACGGCGGAATCACCATCGGTGAGCGACATGCTGTTGCCCGTAATGCCTGCCACCGCGACAAGCACTTCCCCTACTGCGAGTTTCATGGTAAGCAGATTCTCTACGAGCGTGTATTAGAACGACATGCCTTCCACCGTCCATCCCGTATGATATCCGGTCACATCTGGTATTGACGAGTAGGTGTAAGTCACCAACTCCCCTGTCCCTTCCTTGTGAAATTCAACGGTATAAATCGTTCCGTTCTCGGTGCTGTACCAGTTTCCGGTCAAACCGCCCTGCACGATAACATCCTCGTCGGAGTCGGAGCAGGCAGCGAGTACAAAGGCGAACGCCATGAAACATAAAAAAGTGCATATATTCATCATAATTGTATAACAGATGGTTTGTATTCAGATCATAATTCATAATACCATGTCAAGAAATCCTTCCGGAATGACAATTGACAGGTTAATAATTTTTTTTCTGACAAATAGAAATGTAAGGAAGACAGAGTCTTCCGCCTTCCTTACAATCCCCGCGCTTTTCACAAAGGACGGGGAAGGTCTCTTCTAACATTTTTAGGTCCATTCCGCCGGACTCCTCCGGAAAATGAACATGGGGTAACCCATGTGCTTTTCACAAAGGACATAGGCTTTAACATCTTTTTACTTCCCCGGCTATATTTGTTTTCCGGCCGGGAAACGGAAATATGCGGCCTGTCTGAAATCCGGTCTTGTGTATGGAAATCCGCGTCAGGGCTTTCGCCCTGCCTGACGGCTGACCGGAATCGGACAAGTTCCTATATGAACAAATGTTTTATTCCCCACGTGTGATAACCGCACGGCTCAAACGCGGGTCGTTGTAGAACATGTTGTCCACACCGCCCTTGTAGTCGATACGGAGCTGTTTCTCGCTGACGCCGAACTCTTTCACCAGGCAGTTGTAAACGTTCTCAGCGCGTTCCTTGCTCAGGCGTTCGTTGCCCTTGCTGCTGCCCGTTCCCGCATCGGCATAACCGGTGATGGTATATACGGTTTCCGGATCGCCCGACTTGATGATTTCGGCCAGCAGACCCAAGTCGGCGCGCGCCTCGTTGCTCAGCTTTGTCTTGTTGATCTTGAAGGTGACGAGGTTGGCGGCGGCAATCTTCTTCACGATGGTCTGTGCCTTCTGCCTGTCGCCATCGGCAAGGGCTTTCTTCAAGCGGTCGTTCTCCACGCTCATGTCGTTCAGTTTCCGGCGCATGCTTTCCAGGTCACCGTAATTGTAACGGTAAACGGTCTTGCTGCGGTCCCAGCCGCGTTGCTTGAACTTGTACGTCAGGCCGATGGTGGCGGAAAGGTTCCCCTCACCGAAACGGCCGCCGCCCTCACCGTCGAAACGGTCGTTGACGAACATGCCGCGCACATCAAGGTTCAGGGCCAGCGCATCGCAGAAGTGCCAGGAAGTCAGGATACCGAGGTTGGCGCTCACCTCCTTGGAAGATGGAGAGTCATAGACACGTGCCCAGCCGAGGCCGGCATAAGGACTGAGATCCCATTTGCGGTTCTCATTATATCCGCCAAAGAGGTTCAGGACATTGAAGAGCACATCGGCGTGGAGGTTGCCCATCTTGTATTTGGAATACTGGAGGTCGTCGCCCGGCACGCCGGCCCATCCGGGCACATGTTTGCCTGTCCCGTGGGTGATGTCGCATTCCCAGTCATCACGTGTGGCACCCTTGCTTTTCAGTCCGCTGTACATGAAGCGGACACCGATTCCCGGAGTGAACCACTTGCCGATGGCAATATCCAGTGCCGGGGCAATGCGGTCGCCGAAGTCTATTTGCTTGTCATGGTCGCCAAAATATACCTGCCCACCGGCACCCACGCTGATGAACCAGTTGTCCCAGAAACGGTTGGTTTCCACCTTGTACTTGTCCGTGCTGTACTCCACCTTTTCTTCCGTATCGGAAGTCTGTGCGAAGGCCGGACAAAGAGCCACTGCGCACAAGGCGGTCAAAAAGATTTTCTTAGTCATATTCAATCAACTGTTAATGATTTGTTTCTTTATATTACTCTTGGCACTGATAGCCTCTGAAAAGTATTGATGCCAAGAATAAGAAAGTTTTTTGCTTGAAAGCAAGAGACAGGCTTACTACTTTTTCAGCCTTACGACAAAGGTGCCGTGTGCCGCAAGTGAGCCGGTCAATGATGACGAAGCAGAAAGGGTTCCTGCGTCTTTCTGTCCGATAAGGTCTCTTACCGAATAGGATGTGCTTGGGTCAAGAGCATCGTAGTCGGTCATAGAAATGGTATAAGTCGCAGAGTTATCGCTGAGGTTGACAACGGCAATCGCTACATCGCCATTGGCAAGGTCCTTCTGATAGTAATCGATGCCATTGGCACTCTTGATATACTCAGCACCCTGTCCCAGGGCATCTTGGTTGATGGCGATAAGCTCTTCGTTCTTGACAAGCGCGAGGTCGTGCGCCAAGTCGGCCGAACTCATATCCTTGGTCATGTCGAAGCCCAGAAGGATAGGAGAACTCCACATGCACCACATGGCAAACGAGGTCTCGGCTTCGGTTGAAGTGAGTCCACCCGCCTGATTGTAAACGCAGTCGCTCGACGACTGGCCGCTACCGCGGATACCGACGCAAATCATGTCGGCATCGTTGTAACGGTTGATTCCGACATACGGCCAAAGGTGGCGCATCAGTACGATGGTGTTGTGCACACCCACGCCGTTAGCATTCTCATCGCCGTCATTCTTTTTACCAAATAGGCCGCTGCTGATTTTGCCCCACCAGCCGTCGCGGTGATCATAAGTCATGCGCCAGCAGGTCGCACCGGTCTCGGCACCCCACTTCCATGGGTCGTGGATACCCCATTCGCACATGTACAGCATCAGACCGCGGTCTTTGAGCGCCTTGCCCATCTTGGTGTAGAGTTCCTGCGCCTTACCGGACGTGTTCCAGTAACTGCCCAGGCCGTCATATCCATCAACAAAGCTCGATGAAGTTGCACCGGTAGGAGCCATGTCAAGGTCATAATACCAGTCTTCTTTCACGAAGTCATAGCCCCAGTCCTTATAGTCCTGTGCATGGAGTTCCTCGTAGCCGTACGATGCGAAGTACTTCTCGCAGGTCTTGGTTCCGCAATCGGTATAGATACCGGCTTTCAGACCGTAGTCGTGAATCAGGTTCGCCATGCGCGCCATGCCGTTTACGCCATTCGTCGTGGGAAACTTGCTTTCATCGGGAATCTGGTGGCCGTTGTCGTTCTCACTTTTCACCTGCCAGCAGTCATCTACGCCGAAGTATCTGTAACCGGCGTCAATAAGGCCTTTTTCCTTCATTCCTACAAGCTGGCTCGCGAGGATGTCGTAGCCAATCTTGTCTTTAAAGACATTCCAGGTCTGCCAGCCCATCATGGAGGTGGGCGACTGGAGATCGGCGGCCCGGGCGGCCACGTGGAACTTGATGCCTTCTTTATAGGTAGTGCCCCCTACGGTGAATTCCACCGAATAGACATAGTCGCCGGCGGTGGGAGCCTTACCTTCCACAAGGCAGCGGCCGGCGTTCCAGGTCAGTCCCTCCGGCAGGTTGTAGACACGCTTGACGCCATCCTTTACGGGCACAACCGCATGATATTGCTGCGAGGTGCTTTGCGGCACGCGGATTTTGTGCATGAAGGGTTGCCCCGCAATGGCAAAAACGGTGTTGGCGCATGCCAGACGGCTCTGCAGGCCGGTCACCCAAGCGGCGTTCTCCTCCTTGGCATCGGGATTCTCCTCCATCGTCCACTTGTCTTTGAAGCGCGACAGGGTGAGAGGTACCGTGTAATAGGTATTGGACTTGAACGCATCGGCTTTCATCGTCTCGGTGAAGGTGATGATGTGCAGGTTGGTCTTGATCTGAATGCTGATTTCCGTCCCCGCAATGCCCGTGACGGGAGCCACGTTCATGTAGCCGTGGAAGGTGGAGGCGGACAGTTCCGGCGTATCCGTCCATTCCATTGTCACGGTGGAGGCATCGGTGGCCGGCGTGAAGGTGACGGCACGGGTGGAAAGGTCACAAGTGAAGCCGCCGCCGAGCTGCTTGCCGGGGACGGTGAGCGACACGCTCAGCAGCCTTTCACCCGCCACGTCGGTGCCACCGGCGTTGATGTCGAACTTCAAGAAGGCGAAGATGTGCTCGAAAGTGAATCTTGAGGCGGAGCTGCCTTGGGGGGTGCCCACCTTCCAGTCGCCTTCCAGTTCGCGGGTGGCGGTGGAATAGTGCTGGGTCAGCGGCAGCATGCCCTTGAAAGCCGTGGGAGTGGTGCCCGCCGTCTCCGTATAGGGATAGTAGGCATACAGGGGAGTCTCACCGTTCTGGAGATTACCTGCGAAGGAGGTCTTGTCGGTCTCCTGCTCACTTTGGTTGGTGAAGCAGGCATTGGCAGTCGTGGCGCTGTACACGCCGATCCGGTCGGCTGGCAGCCAGTTGATGCCAATCTCTCCGGATGTATACGCTGTGGGATCGACAGCCGTACGTGTCGCTGGCTCTTCAAGTGTAGGAGCTGGGCAAACAGCCTCGATTATGGTGTTGCCTCCCGGTGATAAATCTTGGTCGTAGGCATTACAAGCTATCAGGAATGCCGATGCGGCCAGCACGGTTATTGCGTTTGCAATTGATATCTTTTTCATCTATTTTCTTTTCTATAGAATTAGTTTGCAAGGCTGCACGGCCCGTGTAGCCTTGCAGGTAAAAAGGAATCAGAATACAGTACCACCGTTGGCAATACCCTTCGTGTCACCCGAAGGCTTTGCCTTGGCAGCGGAACGGCGGGCGAGCTTGAACTCCGGATCCGCGTTGTGCTCAATCACGGCCTGGATGCCTTGAGTGGTAGTCGCCTCAGTGCCTACGCAGTTGAACATTACCCAACCCCATGGCTTCAGTGTCGGTTTGTTGATGTTAAGCCAAAGTGCGTTAAGGGTAGAAGCGACTGTTGAAGTAGTGTAAGGGCTTCTATCATTACCACCGCCGCAACCTCCCAAATAGGTCATCGAGAAGTTACGATGTTCGGTTGATTCGTAATTCTGCGCGTATGCGGTAAGAACGGCTGTCGCGTTTGCTTGAACGCCGTCTCGCCAATTATAAGAATAGAAAATTATACCAGTTCGTTCTATCGGATTGGCACAATCAGAGTAGATGAGATTCATGCCACTGCCGTCCAGAGCCCAAGCCGATATGCCACCGGCATTCTTATCAGGTTGAGCGCCATAAGGCATGGGCGAATAATACGGGGCGGTTTCAGCAGCTTGCTCATAGGTATTCATCCATACATTGGCTTTGGACAGTTGGTTCCACGCATCGGTGTATTCACCGTTAAGCTGCACCTTGATAATCACTTTCCCCTTGACGTCACCGATGGTGGTGTTGGGATTGATACCGGTTGCAATCAGTCCCATCTCTCCGGCTTTGTCAAGCACGACTTTCAGGCGGCTGTACAAAGTGGACAACTGTGCCGTAGTTATGCCGCTAATCCAGTCGGAGATGGCGAGCACGCAGAACTCATCCTTGTGGGTTCCGGACATCTCCTTTTGCAGTGCTATCAGTACGTCGCTGAGGGTCCAGAAACCACTGTTGTCAGATTTCAATACGCTATTACCATCAGAATCAGCGATACCCACCGACGTGGATCCGCCATCTATCGAAGAGGTCTGAACGATGGTATTGACATGGCACTGGAACACACGCACACCGGCATTGAACTGGTCTTTCAATTCCATTGTCTGGGTCTTCTTGTATGTGTCCGACATCAGATAGTTGAACGACAGCGCGGAACCCGGCAACGAAATCTCGGAAAGGTAGATGTTCGGATCGAGCTGCGACAGCCAAATCGTGTAATCGAACTTCAAATCTTTAACGTTAATCTTCGGAAGTTTCACGAAATGAATCTGCTTCGGCTTGAAGCTGTTCATATTCAAATTCTTGGTCATGGTCTTTGACTCTGCAGTCACGACCTTTACCTTAAGCGACGTGACATCCGGATTCGGAATCATGAAGGCGCGCACCTTGAGCAGGCTCCCATCGCCCATCATGACACCCACCTTGTCGCCACTGGCATCGGCAAACTTAGTGTCGACTGTTATGCTGTTCGAGGCATCGGCATCGAAGACAAATTTATCGTTTTTGTAATCATACATAAAGCTACCGGCAATAGGAGCGTTTGCCTCGATGATGACCGAGGTGATGCGCACCTTACTCTGTGTATTGCTCCCGGTGGTGCCGTTCACGGTGATGTCAACCATCGATGCGAAGGGTTCGAACTCCAGATTCACGGTCTTCTCGGTAGCGGGATTATAACCCGTTTTCTTCGCGATCATCAGCGCGCAGTCCATGTCAGCGGTAGTCTGGAACTCACCAACCGCTTCGTCCGTCATCACTTCCGTGGTGGAAGCCGTCTGTCTGTCGGGCATTGTGGCAGAAAGCGATGTGTCCTTGCCGCTACCCGACTTTACAGCCTTTGCCGGATACATGGCATAGAAATCGTAATTCGAAACGCCATTTGTCTGCACGCCAACATCGCCGTCTTTGGCAACCGGAGCCGGCTCTACCATGTCCTTCGTGGCCTGGACGGTGTACGAAGCCTGATTGGCGCTTGCCAACGCCTGGGGGGAATAGATGTAGATGTGGTCATACAAAGAAGACTCATAGTTCCAGAAAATCTTCCAGGAGGTAGCGTCCGGATTCGCCACATCCGCGGGATCGTAATAGGTGCGCGTCCGGTTAGACTCAACCGTGGTGCCGAAATCGAATTCCGTACCTTCCGGCAGGGGATCGCTACCCGACATATTGTCATCTGTACAACCGGCAAAGCTTAAAGCCAGCAAAGACCAAGCAAGAGCCGGAATCAAAAATCTCTTATTCATATTCATTCAGATTATGTTCTTATTCATTAGTTATTATCCCAAGAATCATTAGTAAAGTCATTCGCTGTTCCAAAAGATTGGTTGACTTCCTGAGCCGTAGTTGTTGTACCGGGCGACTGAGCCGTGTGATTAGTAGAGCCGCACAGGTTTCCTTCCAATTCCACCTGAGTTTTCTTCGTGGAAGGAGACTCGTAAGTTTTTAAGCCTTTGTTTTCATTTTCGTCCATATACTTTAATGTTTTAAAAAGTTAATGTATCCTTATTTAGTGATAAGCTGCCTTATACGGCTTCCGTATAGGGCAGCATACGCCCCCGTATCTGTAAGGGAGGTTCCGTCATCGCCTCCGGACTTGTCCCGGGACCTCTTGACGGGGCTGTGCCGGCATGGATTGTCTTTTCCGGCCACCCGTTAATCTGATACCTGATTTCTTGTGTCATAATGTAATTATATTTAAAAAGATTAAACGTAAATGCTTGAAGTATATCGGTCATTTCCTTCTCCCGTGTTTCCCGTATCCGTAACCATAGCCATACCCGTATCCATATCCATATCCGTAACCGTAGCCACGGCGGTGCGGGCCCACCCCGTTGAGGATAATTGCCATGTTGCGGAGCTTGTTATCGCGGTAAAGCTCCTCCATGTCGGGCAGCAGGCGGCGGTCCAGGCGGCCGGCGCGCACCACGAAGATGGTGAGGTCGCTGATGCGGTTGGTGATAGTGGCGTCCGCCACGATGCCCACGGGGACATTGTCCACGATGATGTAGTCGTAGCGTTGGCGCAGTTCCTCCACCATCGTGTCAAGCCGTTCGTCCATGAGCAGCTCCGCAGGGTTGGGTGCCACCGTACCAGATGAGATGATGTCAAGGTTGTCGAATTTCCCATCGGTGTGGATGATGTCGTCCAGGCGGATGGAGTCGTCGGCCAGATAGTTGGTCACGCCCACCGGGTGTTTATGGAAGTGGCGGCTCAGGGTGCCCTTGCGGATATCGAGGTCCACCAGCACCACACGTTTCCGGGTGAGCACGAGGCTCATGGCAAGGTTGCGGGAAATGAACGTCTTTCCCGCACCTTCATTAAACGAAGTGAAGGTGACGACTTGCATCGGTTTGTCTTTTTTCACCATGAATGTCATGTTGGTGCGCAGGATGCGGAAACTCTCGGCCAGCATGCCGTCTTCCTCGCCGACGGCAACACCCGCTTTCGCCGCCTCCTTGTCCTGCGGCACTTCGCCGAGGAAAGGAATGCTCACCGCGCCCTTCAGGTCCTTGCGGCTGTGTACCCGGGTGTCCATGAAGAGGATCATGAGGAACACCACGCCGGGGACGGCCAGGCCGACGAGCACCCCGAGCAGCAGGATGCGGTTGCGCACGGGTGAGATGGGTCCCGCGGGTCCGTCCACGCTGTCGATGGTGCGCGCGTTGTTGTCGGCCATCGCCTGCGAGAGGGCGTTCTCCTCCCGCCGGTTGAGAAGGAACATGTAGAGCGCCTCCTTGATTTTCTGCTGCCGCTCGATAGAGAGCATCTGCCGTTCCTTGGTGGGCACGGTGGTAAACCGCGCCTGTGCCTGCTCCTGGCGGCTGCGCGCGTCGTTGCGCTTCATGTTGATCCCCACAATCATGTTGTCCACCGCACGGATGATACTCTGCCTCAGGGCGTGTATGCTGTTGTTAAGCTCCTCCACCACGGGGTTGCTCTCGCTGCTGTCGGCTATCAGCTTGTCGCGCTTCAGCTTCAGGGCGTTGTACTGGTTTATCTGCCCCTCCACGGCGGCGTCGCTGATGCCCGTCCCCGAGGGGATGAGGTCACGGCTTTTCGTGGGGTCGGTGAGGTACTCCTTGATGAACCGCGCCAGTTTCAGCTGGGTCTCCTGCTCCAGCGCGTCGGCGCTGTAGGCCTGTGCCTCGCCCATGTAGCGGCCGGCCAGCGAGCCGATGTCCATCACCTGGTTGTGCTGCTTGAACGATTCCAGCTCGGTCTCCACGCCGCCAAGCTCCCGCTCGATGATGAGCAGGCGCTCGTTGATGAACTCGGAGGTGTTCACCGCCACCTGGTTCTTGTCGTTGACGGCTTCCTCGTTATACACGTTCACCAGCGTGTTCAGCACGTCCTCGGCACGCAGGGGCGAGCCGTCCTTCAGCGAGAGCACGAGGATGGACGACTCGTCCTCCTCCTGCCGGATTCCCATGCTGCCCTGGAGGCGTCCCGCCACGGCGTTCAGCGGGTTCTTGACGACGTGGATCTCGCGGCCCGTCCACGACTTGCCCCAGTGGTCGGTACCCGTCACCAATATCCGCTCGCCGCCGACGGCCAGCGTGTCGTTCAGCCGCACCTCATAGCTCTCCCCGGCGGCGGGCAGCCCCCCGAATCCGGAAAGCGTCACCGTCGCATCGTCCTTGGGCGTCACCACGAACGAGATGTGCCGTTCGGGCAGCAGGTTGATGAAGGAGACGTTCACCGGAGACAGCGTATAGAGCTCGTTCATGCGCAGCCCGCTCTCCACACGGTAGTCCACGTCGGCGTGCAGGCGCTGCACCACCTCGCGCATCAGCCGTTTGGAACGGAACTGGAGAATCTCGTTGGCCACGTTCACCTTGTTGATATAGTTGTCGTAGCGGTCGAGCCCCGCCGTGGAGGTCTTGTTGGACGGGTCCTTGATGATGACCGTGACGGAGCGGAAGAACACCAGCGGGGATTTGGCGTAGTGGTACCACGCCATCCCCCCGAAAAGCAGCACGGACAGCACGAACCACTTCCACTTCGACAGCAGATAGACGGACAGGTCCACTAAGTTGACGCCCTGTTCGTTCTTGTTGGATAAACTGTTGTTTTGCATAATTCAGAGATGTGTTTACTTGATGGCCCAGATGACGGAGCAGACGGCCGTGATGAACGAGAGGATTCCGGTGGTGTACTTCCAGCCCTTGTCCTCGCGGTCCTGCTTGCGGTATTTCGGTTCGACATAGACGATGTCGTTCTGTTGCAGGTAGAAGCAGGGCGACTCGAACAGGTCCTTGCTGCGCAGGTCGTGCTGGTACATCACCCGCTGCCCGTCCTCCTCACGGATGACCGCCACACGGTTCACCCGGCCCCTTTGGGTGACGTCGCCCGCCTTGGCGATGGCCTCCAGCAGGGTGATGCGGTCGCCCTCCACCGAGAAGGTGCCGGTGTTGCCCACCGCGCCCAGGACGGAATACTTGAAATTGAGGAACTCCAGCGACACCAGCGGGTCCTTGATATACTTCCCGTCGATGATGCGGTTGCGTATCAGGGCGGTCACCTCGCTCACCTTCAGCCCCTCCACATGCAGCTTGCCCAGGATGGGGAAACTAATGTTCCCGTCCACGTCCACACGGTAGCCTTTCTTCACGGCAGCGGACTCCGTCACCGCGCCGTTGGCACCCACCGAGAAGGCCCCGCCGCCCGCGTTGAACGGGATGGACAGCTCGGGGTTCTTGCTGCTCACGGTGATGTCCAGGCGGTCGTTGGCATGCACCACCGCCTCATACCTGGTGTCATACGGATAGCCGAGCCCCATCTCCATGTCCTGCAGGTAGACGAATTTCTTCGACGAACTGCAGGAGGAGAGCAGGAGCACTGCCACCGCCACAATCCAAAAACAGTCTTTTCTTTTCATTGCTTTCTTTGCTTTATTTAGGGTTTATCAATCATCGTTCATAGTCCGCCGTTCTCCGGCAGGCCGTCCCGTACTTCCCGGGTTTTCGCATCCCGCACGTACAGGCTCTCGAAACAGAGCCGTGCGGCCTCCCGGTCGGGCAGGCATTCCAACCGTCCGACGGGCACCTGTTCGGTTACCCCTATCAGGATACGGCAAAGTTCGTCATGCAGGCGGATGTCCTGACGGATGGCGGAGCAGGAGGGCAGCAATGCGGCGAAAGCTTCCGGCCCCTCAAGCGGGGTGAACCGGTTCGTGCCGGACTGTTGCAGGCGGACGATTCCGGCCACGGGACTGCGCTCGTTCCTGTAGCAGGGTGTCTTCCCGCTCCACGGCGTGCCGTAGACCGCCACCATGCCGTCCTCTATCCGCAGCACGGGATTGTCGTCATTCAGCAGGCGGCAGTCCGGAAAGGCCTCCAGCCATTGCCGGGAGTGCGTGCTCTTGCCCGTGCCGCTCTTGCCGAGGAAAAGGTAGCCCCTGCCTTTCAGGCTGGCGCAGGAGGCATGGACGGAAACGGCGTCCCGCCCGAGTGCCGCCTGGGCGTAGAGGATGCGGAGCATGGACGACAGTACCTCCCCCACGGACGGGTCCTCCACCCGGAGGAAGGCCGTGGCATCGTCAAAAGCGGTGTCCACAGTCATGAGATGTGCGCCACCATCCATAGGACCGTAACTTATCTCCGTCCGGTAACCGCCGGGAATGCGCAGAAGGCATACATGCCCCATGTCGTTGGACGACTCGTCCAGCAGCTCCGCGCGTTTCCCGTCATCCGCAAAGGGACGGGTGTCGGCAAGCAGCCGGAAAATCCGTTCCCCTTCCGGGCATTCCCCGCACCGGAACGGACGGAAGGAGGGCAGCAGCGTCTCCGCGTCCAGCCCACCGGGAAGGATGACGGAGAACGTCAGCCCCGCCACCCTGAAAAAATATTCGTTTCTCATCTGAGGTTTCCTATTATCAGTCTTACCGAAATCCAGAACGCCTCCTTGCGGGCGTAGGTGTTGGAGAAGCCGCGGTGTTTCCAGAAGGAGAGGAAGGTACGCAGTTTCCTTTCCCACCTTGCCTGGGAAGCCTTGCCCTTGGTGCCGCCGTACTGTCCGAAGTTCCCTCCCTCCAGCACGATGCGCAGCAGTTCGGGAGAGGAGTATGCATCCGTATCCGCATAAGGAAGTTCGGCGCGATGCAGCCCGAGGTATTCCGTCAGGAATGTATGGAGCTGCGCGCTCCACCTGAGCAGGCCGGTCCGCCTGTGAACGGCTTCCAGATCCCCGGGGGAGTAGCTTCCGTGCAGGGTGTGGTAGGCCCGCGCCATGTCGCAGAACTGCCGAAGGCCGACACCGTGCCCCAGCAGGTGTTTCAGGAGGTGGGCGTTCAGCAACAGCAGGTTCGGCAGGGGGGACGGCACGGAGATTGTCGCCGGGAACTCCCCGGGCTGGTTGCCCTCCGGCAGCCCGTCCCTTCCGCCCGGACGGAACTCCGTGAACCCGTGTTCCCTGACCAGTGCGGAAAGGTAGCCTTTCAGCAACGGGTTATGAAGGTCGAACAGCCGGGTATGGTGTTCCACCTCCACTCCCTGCCAGCTGTAACAGTTGCTTCCGTCCGGCTGTTTCTCCGTCCGGCACCCGGCCCGGCGCATCAGCTCCGCGGCTTCCCGTTCCTCCTCTTCCGAAAGGAAACAGAGGTCGATGTCCCCGCATTCGCGCGTCAGCGGATGTTCATAGAAGGCGGCCACGCCCTGGCCTTTCAGCAGTACGGGATGCAGGCCGTTACGGCCCATCCGTTGCGTCAGCAGGCATACCACCGCGTCCATCCTCCTGTTCTTCCGCTCGATGCGGTCGGTCTCCGCCACCCAGCGTATCATCAGGGCGTCGCCGGGCAGCAGCGCTTCCGGCAGGTGGTGCAGGCCGCGGCAGACAATGCCCGTCACGGTCTGGCGCACCGCCATCCGGTACACGTCCCACCACTGCGCGTCCGTAAGCGGGAAGGGTGACAGGTCGTCCGGCTCCCTCTCCCACAGCCCCGCACGCAGCAGGCTGAACAACGCCTTATGTTCCGAAGAAAGCTCCATGGAATCCGTTTTCTAAAGCAGGCACTCCGGTAAGGGATCACAAGATGCCTTTGTCCTTTCAGTGTAAGCATTCAATCGCCGGTGCCCCGCCGGGACAGCAGCCCCATCTTCTCCCATTCCTCTATCTGGCGTTCCACATCGCGCAGGGCGCGCCCGTATTCCACATCATACGTCTTGCAGAGTCCCTCCGCCAGTTCCCCCGCTGTACGGCCTTCCCCGTTGCAGACCATCTCCCAGAGCCGGGCGGCGGTCCCGTTCAGGCTGTACACGTTCGTCAGGTTCACGCAACTGTCGGAGACTTCCACAATCATGTGGCGGTTGCCTATCCTGCGGAGTTTCAGGCCGGATTTCGGTATAAGCTTGTCCTTGTTTTCCATTTCGTTTCAGAATTTCTTTCCCGTCAGGATGGAGAACACCGTCAGGAAGATGATTTTCGTGTCAAGCCACAGCGAGCGGTTGTAGAGGTAGTCCAGGTCCATCCGCAGCCTCTCCAGCATTTTCTCCATCGTGTCCGTGTAGCCGTTATAGAGCGTGGCGGCCGAGAAAAGGCCGGGGCGCAGCTGGTACAGCAGCTCGTAGTCGGGGTTGACGGCCCTGATCTTGTCCACGAAGAACTTGCGCTCCGGGCGCGGACCGACAAAGCTCATCTCGCCCTTGAGCACGTTCCACAGCTGCGGGAGCTCGTCCAGATGGTGCTCGCGCAGGAAACGCCCCACACGGGTCAGACGTTTGTCGCCCTTCCCGCTGCACAATGCCGGCCTGCCGTCCGACTCCGACGTGGTGACCATGGAACGGAACTTGTAGAGCGTGAAAATCTCCCCGTGATAGCCCACACGTTCCTGCCTGAAGATGGCTTTCCCGCCGTCCTCGCACTTTACGGCGATGTAGATGATCAGGAACACCGGCGAGAAGACGAGCATCCCGATGACGCTCGCCACGAGGTCCAGGCCCCTCTTTACCCTGCGGGCGGCCGGGGACACGACGCCCCGGCGGCAGGCACTGCCGTCAAATGCGGCTTCCGCCGCCCTTGACATAACTTTTGTCTCATTCATAGTTTGGTATAAATATCTATTACGTTATCAATCATTCTCTCCTTGGTGAACAGCTCCCGGTAACGCTCCCCCGCACCCGCAGCGAACCTCCCGTATACCTGCCCGTCACCGGCTATCTCCATGACGGCCTCCGCCAGTGCTTTCGCATCCTCCGGCGCCACGTTCAGCCCCGACATCCCGTGCCCGTTCACCCACGAGGTGCCCGAATGGGGGATGCGGGTGGCCACCACGGGCTTGCCGCACGACATGGCCTCTATCTGCACAATGCCGAAAGCCTCCGTCCTCTGCACGCTGCTCAGGCAGAAGACATCGCAGGCCCCGTAATAGGCCGGCAGATCCCCGTCGGGAATCCTGCCTAACAGCTTCACCCTGTCCTCCACGCCCCAGGTCTCGATTTCCGCCTGGAGATCGCACATCAGCGGGCCGGAGCCGCCTATCAGCACCACATAGTCGTCAGTCAGGTAGCGGGCCGACTCTATCAGGTACCGGTAGCCCTTGTATGCCACCAGACGTCCCAGGGAGAAGACGATCTTCCTGCCGGGATACCTCCTCCTCAGCGCGTCCGCCTTTTCCGGCTCGGAAACGACAGGGGCAACGCCGATGGGCAGGCATACTGTCTTATGCTGCACACGGGCAAGGCAGGGGGATTCCGCCGTATAGACAGGGGTTGTCCCCACAATCAGGTCCGCGCGTCCCAGCAGCCATTCCTGCAGGGGACGGTATAATTCCAGCAACATTTTCTGCTTCTCTATGTCGGCGTGCCAATGCAGCACCACCTTGCCCCTGTAGCCGGAAAGGAACAATGCCAGGCACGCCATCGGGTCGGGATGGTGTACGTGGATGATGTCATACTCCCCGCACCTTTTCCTCAGGGAGAAAATCATGGCGGGCGAGATCATCGTGGCGGCCACCTTCATCCAGGTGCGGCAGCCAATGAGACAGGCGTGGGCGTTGATGGCTATGGTACGCGAGCCGCCCTGCGACAGGGCGCACAGCATGTCGCAGTCCACGCCACGCTCCGAAAGGCCCGTCATCAGGTCGTACATCACTTTCTCCACACCGCCGCGCACCGGGTAGAATTTACCGAGTTGGAGGATTTTCAAAATTTCCATCTTTTAAGACTCCTGTAATATCATGTCTTTTGACCTTCCATATTAATGCCTATTAATAAATAATGCACAATCTTTTTTATGCTATAAGCCATAAAGAAAGTCAGCACGAAAGTTGCAATGATATACAATAAATCAGATTTGATAAACAGATAATTTCCCCTAAACAATGTCATACTGATACCTTGACATAAATAAATTTCATACGAGACATTGCTTATCCATTGCATATTTCTATTATAGATTTGTATTTTGGCACAAAGACACACAATAATGATTGGTATAAGCATATAGGCGAACAAATAGCAGAATTCATTTTTACTAATTACGCATACCGCCGTCAATAGCAAACATAAAGGGACCGTCACATAATATCTTACCGGTACATTCCATAATGCGCATATTCTTTTTTCATATTTACAATAAAATATTCCTAATGGGAATGCTAACGCACTGATATACCAACAGCGTTCATAACTCAATGAAACGGTAAGAACTATATATGTAAAGACACAAAGGAATGAAATGATTACAACATTCCGCTTGGCAGCTATCATATAAAAGAGAATGTAAAAAAGAAGAATACTGAAAACATACCATGAATAGGGCAATGTGGTCTCTCCGTGCATCAATAATTCAATGAGTTCATCCAATAAACTCATTGAAATGTTTCCGCTTACGATTCTATTGACAATCCATACCAGCAGGAAGGGAAGAATAAGGTTCCCCAAAATTCTATGTTTAAAGAAATGTGACAGATATTCATTTCCTCTGGCTCTATAATTGAACGCCAGTCCATATCCTGATATAAAATAGAATATGGAAACGACAGGAGCTCCCCAAGAACTGAACATGAATAACCAGTCATCAGTTTGATAAGACAAATGGAAAGCGACTATAGACATTGCCATTACCCCTTTCAATATAGAAACATGCTCTTTATTGAAAGGACTGACTCTCTCATTAAAGGAACGAAAAGAAAGAATATATAATAGAACGATAATTATCAAGAAAAAAATCATTACTCTTTATTTTGTACAACCTACAAAACGGCTGCTGTTTTTTCCTACTTTTTGACCTATAAACTGCACAAAAGATCATAGACGGCATTTGCACTATTCTTCCATGTGAATCGCTTATACTGATTATAGCCTGCTATACGAAGTCTTTCTCGCAATTCTATATCTGAGACCAATAACATTATTTTTCTTGCAATATCTTCCGTATCCAATGGGCAGATATATAAAGAGGCATTACTGCAAACTTCCCGTAAAGGAGGAATATCCGACACAATGGTCGGAGTGCCGCACGCCATGGCTTCCAATGGAGGGATACCAAATCCTTCATAAAGAGACGGATAGATAAAGCAACATGCGTTCATATAATATTCTTTCAATTCACTGTCTGTTATCCGTCCTAACCATTTGATTCTGTCGGTAGGGATATTATCACATAATTCCTTAATGGAGGTAGAATAAATATGAGCCTGTCCTCCAACTATATATAATTTGATATTTTTATCTTCTATTAGAGAAAATGCTTTCAATAGCATGGAGAAGTTCTTTCGAGGGTCAATGGAAGATACTGCCAATATGTATTTCTCTCCGGTAACTTCCCCTGCATTCCTACGGCTGCTCTCTGAAGCATGGAACCGGGAAGAAACAGCATTGTAAATGACACGAATTTTTTCATCATCCATTGAAAGCCTGCGCATGATTTCTGATTTGGAAAACTCGCTTACAGTCAATATCTTCATGGATGTGGAGGCACAAAGGGGAGTCATCATTCGATACCATGTTCTATATGGACGGGAATACCAATCCGGATTGGCCATAAATGCCAAATCGTGGATCGTCATAATTTTCTTCCGTACCAGCAAAGGTCCTAAGCCTGTAAAACAGACTAACACTTTCTCTCCCTTAATCCTGCTGAACCATAAAGGTAGCGACAGCTGTTCCCAGACATGAGATTTGCCCCAACCATACACTACAATGTTAAAATGGGAAACGTCGTAACATCCCTTGATGGGACCGGGTGGACAGCACAATGTGAAAGGTATCCCCATTTGCGCCCATGCCCTGCAAAGTTCGTATGCAAAACGGTTAACCCCTGTCAAGTTCTGCAATAAGAACCTTCCGTTAACGTAAATCATAAACTTAGCTACTTATTTTTGATTTAAATAGATATAGGAGAAATCTCCAATAGTGTCGGATTTTATCCAATAGAGCCCGTTCATTCCAACTGTTTTCACAATAATGAATGGCGTATGATGCAGGCGTGACCTCACGCCTGTTCCCGGCAAAGATCTCAGAGCGGTAAATCATCAGACCATCGGTCAATGGTTGATCAATATCCTTATATCTGAAACCATAATTTTCTGCGATGCGGGCATATATCTGTGGGGCTATCACATCCAGCCCCATACTACCATCCGGTCGAATGAAGTGCTTGTCTTGATACCAATCCAATATCTCTTTGATAAACGGGCATCCTTTTTCCGCTCCCATTATGGCTGCCTGCAATTCAATGCCGGATATATAATTATCAGCAATTCGGTATCCGTCAATATCAATATCCGCTAAGGAGTTATCCCGTTCAACCATGAACGGATGGTATTCCATACTTGTGAAAAAATTGTGATGCAGAAAATCATCGAAACGTTTCAGCACTTTCACATCGGAATCCAAATAGATACCACCTTCCGTATAAAGTGCATATAGGCGAATATAATCCGCGACAAATGCCCATTTACGATTGGCAAATGCCTCTCTTACGTATGGGACACTGTTCTCTATATCAAAAGTTTGTGTATTCCACAACTTCAATTCATAGTCAGGCATTACCTTTTTCCATGATTCTATACACATTTGTATCTTTTCCGGAAATGGGTCGTCGCTTAGCCAGCAATAATGAATAATTTTAGGTACCATAAGGCGTTTTTTCAGTCGGTCTGACACTATCTTCTGAGGACTCGTAGCTGTCAAGTAACAGAAGCATGGCATACACGAGAAATATATTGGTAGAGATCTTTATCCAAACTATCAATTGCAACAAAAGCAGCAACAAAAAGAAAAAGGTATCCTCCCTACCTTTTTGGCAAAGGAGGTAAGTACTGTGGACAAACAGAGATATAAAGATAGCCACTCCAATAGTGCCGCAATAAAAAATGAAATTCAAATAACCTATATCTACATATTTATAGAATCCATTGGAATCATCAGGATTTAAGAACCATCCGTCTCCGATAAGCCATGTCTTTAAATTGTCAGGAAATACAACCATCCGTTGTAATCTGTCCGTGGAATTAGTCGTCCATTCACCATTCTCAAACCAGTTGAAGAAACCTTCAAAACCGTATCGCAGATAATTTCCGAACACTGGCGAATAGTTGTACAGATAGTAGCCGCCTCCCACTAACAATCCGGTAAGAACAATGCCACATCCGATAAATTTTACCCGCGAACGGGTTATCTGGCCATTTAGTGAAAAGTTCGACAAAGCCATATATACAATGGAAATAACCAAACCGACCGTCGTTGTACGCGACACTATATTACCCACGATACCGATAATGAGAAAAAGACTCCAATACCATATTTTCCGTTTATTTGAAATTTCATGTACGATTAAATATCCTAAGCCTAACATCGCACATGAAAACCGGATTCCGGCTGTATCAAAGCTGGCACCTATACCATACAACCGGTCAACGCGATGCAAATATTCAACATTCTGCAATATCAAGCCGTCAACCCACTCCTGAAGTAATGGCATATTGTCTATCAAAATGGCTAAAATGGATTGTATGGCACAGACATACGCCATATACCGGAAAACCCATTGAATCGAAATGGAACCATGTACATTTCTTATCAAAAACATTACCGAATAGGCGCCGGCAATCCAAACCCACAGCCCGACTATAAAAGACACATACGTGTAATCCGTTGTGTTGTTGATTACAACGGACAGAAAAGATGACAAGGAAAATAAGGCCGCCCACACAGAAACCACCAAAAATGTTCTGTTGAGTCGAAGAGTATCCTCTTTAAGCCATTGCATGACAAACAATGCCGCACCAATTACAGCCAACATCATCTTTGTATTGATTCCCGGCAGGGAGACAAACTCAAACGGGAAATAATAGCAACTGAACACAATACCGGTTAAAACGGCTTTCAACAAATCAGTCATCATCTATATAGTATTCCGTACACGAATTTGAACAGCAGGCGATAGTAGCCTCTTACTATCCAATAATGGCGGTGCAAGGCAGACCATTGCAGCAGTTTGTTTCGGAACGGTTGTTTGGCGTTTTTCCAGATGGAACGGTTGGCTTCGGGAAAACAGGCGTTCCACACTTCGTAATTGGCGGTATTGTCCGAAATCAGCAGGGGGAACTTCACGTTCAGTTTCAGAAAGTCCAGTTCCCGTTCCAAGCTGTTCTGATACCTGCTATGGATAAAGCCGGTCGTGACATCCACGTTCCGTTTCACCATCTCTATCTGCCTTTTGGAATCGAGGGCGGTCATCGAAGCCGTGTTGGATCTTACATAGTGGTAAAGGGCTTCCGGGACATGGCGGTATGACCGGGCAAAGCTGAAACACCGGATAAGTACGGACATGTCCTCGCCGATATTGGCTCCGTCAAGGAAACGGATATTGTTTTTTACATAGAGGTCGCGGCGTACAAGGAAAGCCCATAAGAACCAGCGCATTTCTCCGGTCAGCAGGGCAATCAGGCAGTCCGAAGCCTTTTCATAGACGGGTTGCCGCATATAGCGTCTGGATGCTTCAAACTCCAGATACCAGTCGCAACCCGTAATATCAAGATGTCCGGCTTCGGCTTTTTGGTATAGCTTTTCAAACATGTCTTTCTCTATCCAGTCGTCCGCATCGACAAATGCGATGTATTCGCCGGTAGCCGCTTCGAGTCCGGTATTACGGGCGCAGGCAACCCCCATGTTCTTTTGGTGTGTAAGTAATCTCACTTGCGCCTTCCTATGAGGATATTCGTTCAAGACGCTTTCGATAACGGCAATACTCCCGTCAGGAGTCGCATCGTCCACGAACAGGTATTCCACATCTTGAAACCGCATCCCGAACAGCGACCTGCAACAGCGTGATATATAGTTCTCCACCCTATAGACCGGGATAATGATGGAAATCTTATAGCTCATGGTTTACCAGAGTGCACCTTCTATCGGCTTGCCTCTCCATTTGTAATACAGGTTGTAGAATAATCGCTTGTATTGTCTTCCCCATAGCACTGGCAACAGGTAATGCAAATCGCGCAACAGGTATTTTACCCCTATCGTCTTGTTTTTAAATGCAATCCAAGGGGAGATGGGCGACATTTCGTGCAGGTACGGGTAATAACGGTTGTATAACCCATATTCGTTTCTTTGCAACAAGGAGAATAACAAGGCGCTTTTCCGCCCCTCTAAAAGTGTGTATTCATCCTGCGCTTGTTGCCTGCCTTCGTTTATGACAAACCGGGTTAACACCTTAAATACCTTTATGTATTGGTTGACATCTCGCTCTATATCCGTTCCGGTCATGATAGAGGCCGCACGTATGGTATATCGGTAGGTCGGCTCTTGGATTACATACATGGAGCAGGCTTTACAAGCCAGTTTGAAACTCCATATCACATCCTCATGCAACAGCCCTTCTTCAAAAAATAACTTGTTGTCCAGCAGGAATTTCCGGTTGCACAATTTGTTCCATGCCATCATATACCATCGTCCTTCAGCGTATGAGTGTAGAATCTCCTTGTTGCTACGGAGTGCTCCCGAAGGCAGGGTTAAGGCCGGATATTCCTTGTTACTTCCTTTAACTTCATAGTTGCCGATGACAAAATCATAAGGCTGTGCTTCCACGGGGGCGACCAATATGAAAATGCAGTCTTCCATAAGCGCATCATCGCTGTCTAAGAAATATACATAATCTCCCGTTGCAGCCTCCAAACCAGTGTTGCGGGCAGCTGACAAGCCCCGGTTATGCGTGTGGTGTATTATTTTTACTTCAACAAAGTTGTGGTATTCCAAATATTCCTGTACGATTTCCATACTGTTGTCCGTGCCACAATCATCGACAAGAATCACTTCCAAATCCTGATAGATTTGCTTCCGTACCGATTCCAAACAGTTTTCAATATAAGCGGAAACGTTGTATATAGGTATGACTATTGAAACTTTCATAGACAATCTTATCTTCCTCCAACCAATATGGACAAAACTTTCGGTGTTACACGTTTCATGCACCTATACATCCCGATTGAAATGGCAATCGTAAGAATCGGTACGAGAAAATATATGGCAAGAAATTCAACTTCGGTTATAGGACGCATGATTTTCAGAACAGCCTTTTGAAGGAAAGCAATGAATAATCCGTGAGATGCGTAAATGAAAAAGACCTCTTCTTTAAACAGACATCCGTTTTTTCCTTTTTTAACCGAGATAAACACATAATTGAATACAGTCAAAATTCCAGAGAAAATAACGAACAAATGTATATAATAATTAACTGGCAAACCCAATGTCACTGTATATAAATCGGCTGCGATCAGCAGAAAATACAAATACTTGATAAAATTCAACCGTTCTACATATTCTATCACATGAGAAAACAACCTCGTATATAATCCCAATGAAAAGAAAAAACAAGCGTTTAATGTAAATCCAAATTCCTTCGGGCATAATGAGAAGAACATACAGATGACTATGGGAATGAAAAAACAAACTTTCATTTTCTTTACTACAACATATAGAAGCGGAGAAATTATAACCATAAGAATGAGTTCACGAACATACCATAAAGGGAAATCAAAAGGAAAACCGTTTCCCTCGCACGCCCAATATCCCGATAAAACTTTGGGCAGGGTAACCTCTTCCAAAGAAACATTAGGGAACAAACCATGTAAGGCCGGAATTCTTACGAATATAAAAATAAGAAGGCATAAAGTATTCCATAAAACATACGGAATTAACAAAGACCAAAATCGTTTCTTTATCTTTGTGAGATATAGCTTTTCATTAAAAGTTCCTTCTTTAAAGAATAGATATCCGGAGACAATGAAAAAAATTGGAACGGCTATACATGGAATAACGTAGGAGAACAAATTGATGACGGCCTCGTACCACGACGCATCCGGTATAGAGAGCGATTGTCCCGAGATAGAAATATCACCCTTTAACTGATTGTGGATGAAGACCACACCACAGATTAAAGGGAATTTTAATCTGTCTATGGCTAAACTTATGATTTCCTTATTACTCATTACAGTATCTTATAAATTTGTGCCATAGTGGTAGGTACATCAAACATTTCTGCCCGTTGTAAGGCTTTCGCACGGTATTTCTCACGCAAGGAGGCATCATCCATCAATCGTTTTACACCTTTGTAGATGTCCTCATCTTTTTCTGAAACTAACAATCCGTATTCCGAACCGGCTAATATTTCACTCGCCCCACTGATATCTGTAGCTACGATTGCCAGCCCTAAACATAAGGCCTCACAAACAACCAAAGGATAACCTTCCGCTTCCGATGTGTTTAGATATATATCTGCTTCTTTCATATAAGGATAGGAAGGTTTCCGGAAACCTAAGAAGTGTACGCGGTCATCCATTCCGTATCCATGGCTCATTGCTTTCAAGGGCTTTTCAAGGCTTCCTTCACCGATAATCCATAAATCAAAATCATAGCCATCACTCTTCAACCACTTGGCTGCCTTTAATGCCCTATCATATCTTTTTTGTCTATTAAGCCGTCCGACCATACAAATTGTGAATTTCCTTTTTATGGCATTGTTCGATACAGCCAATCGTTGGATAACATTCTTGTCAATCAGATTATAGATAACCTTACATTTATCATTTTCTATTGCATATAGTTCCAAGAACATCCTTTTTACATCTTCCGATACAAAAACGATTTTATCCATCTTTCTATAGACTCTAAATTCATCCTTTTCGTTTCGGAAGAAATCTAAAGACCAATGTTTCTGTTTTAAGTCGATATGCACCCAAGAAAGATTGTTATTCGCTTTGTGTATGATATAAGAATGAAACTTTACCGCAGCTCCCTCCATGAACGAAACAATCGTATCGAATTGTTCTCCTTTCAGAAGTTTCATAAACATATATTTATATACAAGCGTATGAAAGAGGACATAGCTATGAAAAATTCTTAAAACACGGTGAAATCGCTCAAACCATATTGTATTTTGCGAATGTAAAGCCAATATTCTCACTTCTTCAGGAACATCATTCAAATAAACACCTTCCTTATATTCCAAGAACAATGTCACCTCATAAGATGCGTAATCAAAGTTCTTTAAAATATCAATAAGAACTTTTTCCGCTCCTCCTCCCGGCAAGGCAGGCATCATAAACATGATATTCTTTTTCATTGACACGATTTGATTTTGGGAAGTTTCTTATATCCCTCACTTCTTAAAAATGAAAATCCGTCCACCACTCCATTTATATAAGCCACTGACATATCCTTATTACCGAACAAACATTTCACGCCATATTTCATGCCCTGAATGCCGTAAACGTAAAAAATGGCAATCACCGACCAAAATTTTAATAATAAGTTCTTTTCCGGCAGGAAAATAAACCGGTGCCAAAATATTAGTTTGTTTCGGTATTCGGAATAGATCAGTTTCTCTGTTTTCTCTTTGGATTTTTCTACGGTCGAACTTGCATCTAAATGTATGACACCGGAATCAAAAGAGGTCAGTATTTTTAGACCGGTTTTATACATTTTGTAATACATGACTTGATCGTCAGGAAAAGCATAGTAAGTTTTATCTAACCACAATTCTTCCTCATAATGAATTTTCAGGAAATCTTCTTTCCGGCAAAAAAAACAGGGTCCGGCATTAGATTGTGATTCATACACCGGTTTTACAGGATGATTATTATAGGAAAAACCTGCGGTTCTTAAAACTTTGTAGCCCCACTTCCGACTCCATAGACGACAGACTTCTCTGCCCAATATGCTTGAACGTATCTTATCCTTTATGGCTACTTCATGATTGGCAAATACACATGGAGAAATCACTTGTGCATCCTGTCCAACTAATTCATTATAAAAGGTTTCCACTGCGTGGTGTGGTAAATAAACATCATCATCAAGAAACAGACAATATTCAGTTGATACCTCATCATACGCTAAAGCCCTTTGTGCAACCATACCTTTTTTTACGTATACACATTGCTCTATACCGACCGTTTCTTTAGGCAAAGGATAACCCTCAGCGATATACACGAGAATGCTTGTCGGTCTGATGGTCTGTTCAAGTAAGGAATCAAGCAATCTTTGATAATTTTTTCCGCCCTTGCCTAATGTTCGTATCACAGCCGTGTATTTCATTTGCATATCATTCTTTAGAAAGGGAATTGATATATTCTTTCCCATTGACAATCCAATTTATTCCGATAAAGCAACTCATGTGTAGGCTATGAAGCAACATGCGGTCTTTCCAATGTAATTGATAATCGGAAATTTTCAGCTTTCTTATATAAGACTGTTTCAGCCATTCACCTATAATTTCCTTTTTTCTTATATAGGGAACATTCTTGTTTTTATACCACATTCTTGTCAAATGCAACGCATCCTTCACATATTTATCGTAAATTCGTGGGTTGATTTTATTCTTATCGTCTGCAAAATCTAAAATGGCCTTTTGAATATCCTCCAAATTGGAGAAACGTGCAGGGGAAAAAGAATGTGTCAATGAAACTGAATTATACACTTCATGTTGGTAAAGTGGTTCTTGAGTAAATGATATTCGATTGCAATGTTTCAGATAATTCAATACAAAGACCAAATCTTCACCGAAAGACATATTTTCAGGGTATAACTCTGTTATAAGTCCACGCTTATATATCTTATTCACCGATGAACTTAATAGTTCCGTGTTTATCCAATAAATAAAGTCACACTTGAATGAAGCCAAATCTGAATAGTCTTTGTCAAATGCAGGAGCCCATATATTGCCACTTGTCTGTTTGAGCCCACAAACTATGCAGTCGGCATTTTTCCCTTTTATTAGTGCCAATAGTTTTTCGCATGCATCAGCAGCCAGCCAATCATCACTATCAAGCAGCATGATAAGATCGCCTGTTGATTTTCTTATCCCTTCATTTCTAGCCGAAGACACACCAAGATTGGGTTGGGATATAACCTGTATACGACTGTCACGTTGTTCCCATTTCCGGCAAATCCGCAAACTGCCATCTTTAGAGCCATCATCCACTAGGATGATTTCCAAGTCGGCATACGACTGGCAGAACAAGCTCTTGATGCAACGGTCCAAGTAAGCTTCCGTATTGTAAACTGGGACTATGACTGAAATTGTCTTCATTCCTATAGTTCGTTAAACATTTTATTGGCAACTTTGAGCAAATACCCCGAACAAGGACGGGACAGGAATTTTTTACCGCCCCCTTTTTCACTTATTTTATCTTTCCACGACAATGATATGCCGTACCCGCTCAGAATAAAGAAGAAAAGAACAATGGTACTGCCAAAATCGTAATGATATGGAGATACTTCTGTTAGTGTCAAATGATGCCAAACTATCAACAAGTCAAAAATACCTCTTAGTGAATCAATGGGTGTGATTGTTGGGTGTAACATGTTCAATTCTGGGTATTTAGGAATGTTGTCAACCTATTGATTAATTCTGCATTTTCTGAAGAGAACTTTCTTGCGAATAAGTACTCTGAAGCAATCAATTCGTTGTAATCTTTTTCTTGCCAAGTGTACGGCCAGCCGCGTTCCCAATCGATCAGCCTTTGACAACCATTATATTCATCATTCAAATCATATACACTATTCCGAAACCGTGAATTCCAACATAAGGTCTGGATGAAAAACTCATCTGCTCCGAACGTATGCTTATACAATTCCAACACCATGGTTTTATTCGCTAGCATATACCTTACAAAATCGTTTGTAACACTTACCCAAGTGGAACCCTTCCTGAAATATATTTCTTTATTTCTTAAACAGTCAAAAACGACCAAACATTTTGCGATAATCCTGTCTAACAACCTATAAAATCGGTTGTTCCGCATTTTACTGACAAAAAAATGATACGTTCTGACACGAATATCCGAAAGTGTATCATTGTAAGGGCAAAAACCAATGAATTCTTTGCCAGACTGCATAAAAAAAAGAATATATATACTCTTTTGATTTTAACGGTAAGTCCACGCCTGACAATAAATGATAATAACCATAATGGCTATTATTATAAGCTATTTCAAAAAGCAGATACTCTGCTTCGACTACACTTATATCACCCCATGCGACAGAAATGCGGTGTTCCAACATATATAAATTGCTTTTGCTGCAAATTATGTCCGGAATAGCTTTTGCCGGAACTTTAGCATCAATATGGATGTAGATGTCATTCAATTCATAATCCAATAATGATACCAATGTTTTTAACAAGCTCCAATCTGTGTGGGCAATTATCAAAAAAGCATGTTTTTCCATTGCTCCCATTTTATTTTTCTAAAACCCTCGATTCCTGAATAAAGAATTGTAACTGCATTGATAGAATCTTATTCTAACAAACATCAAGATGCTCTTTCAACCACTCCAAACTTTTCCGGCGTTCTATTTCCAGAGCCCCAAGAGGTTGGGTGAAATCCATTTGTAATGGAGCGTTAAAATACTCATTTGGTGATGAAAAATTCCTATTCTGTAGATGTGTTATTTGCAACAGGTTGGATATGCGGTTATCTTTCATTCCGTCAAGAACGAAAAAACATTTCTTGAAGAGAATGGAGAATGCTACAGCATGAAATGAATCACAACAAATGATGGAAGCATTCTTGCACAAATTAAGAAATTCTTTGGGACCTGTAGCCGTATATATATTAAATTTCCTACCCCATTTCAGCATGGCATTCTTACTTATCAGCCCTTGTGAGATGACAACCTGTTTGTTGTATTTGTCACCTAATGCTTCAGCCATTTCATTGACTTTCTCAGTGAAATTAGGAGAGTAGATAAATACATATTCGCCTTTTATCAAAGGCTTGTCATCTATCAAATTGTCGTATTCTTGGGGATTCAGCAGCAAAGTTGGGTCAAGAACAGAAGCAGTAGGCATCTTGGTTATTTCTCCTATATACCGGGCTCCAACAGCTTCTCTTACACTGATTGCATCATATTGGTTTAATAAATCAATGACTTTCTTTCTATCCTTGTATGTTTTTATGCTTAATTGGGCACCCATACTGGGAGCATAAGCAATACGTTTGCCTGATTTTACAAAAGGCAGGAAGTAAGCATAGTTGAAGTCATTGCAATATACATTCCAGATTTGATCGCTTCCTGATATGTAATAGTCATAATTGAATCCTGCATTTTCCAAGTCTTCCAATGTTCCATATTCATTATAAGACAACTTCAATTCACTATTTAAGAATTGTTCAAACAATCGCTGTTTTTTCAATATTCCCCATACGTATGCCGCTTGTATGATAAAGCGTACACATCTGCCATAAAACGATCCTACCACAAAGATGGGCTTATATTGCCGCTTTTGGGCAGGACTCCGGAAATTAATGATTTCACAGTCATACCCCATGCTCAGAATTACTTGCTGTAAAGCGTATGCCTGAAGCATAGAACCGTAATTATATGCGGCATGGAAAGTGATGATTCCTACTTTTTTCATACAATTAATCTATATGGAAAAACTTTTTTGCTTTGGGTGTCACATAAGATATAATGAATGTACGTTCGGATGCTGTCAGGCCAATGGTATAAGTCAAAATTCCCATAGCTGTGCATGATACGAAAGTGGTAATCAGAAGCCTGCTCCAACCCTCGGTCATATAAACATGAATGCCTAACGGAAAAATAATGGCTAAAGCACTTACGCCCGCAATAGGAAAGACTACGTTCCAAGTATATTGCCTGAATGCGAGACCAAGCTGTTTCTTGCAGAACATAAGCCTGACAATATTCCCAATCATTATGAATATGACCGAAACTATCAATGGAGTTTCAATGGAATAACCACTTTTCAACAACAAATAAGCCACAGGAATAATGAATAGCAATGATGAACTGACTACAATTTGATACCATTTTATATTTCCTGTTGCCATGAGCGAAGTTATCATGGGACCTCCAAAGGCATTTAATAAGGCTTCGATAATAATGATGCGCGTAAACGAAGCAGTCATGGGGGGGACTTCTACTAACCACAAATCCAAAATGAAGTCTGTCTCCATCATGACTGGCAATGCAATGGTAAAAAGCAAAAAATAAGAGATTTTTGAGCTTTTACACATGAGGTCGCAAGTTTCCTCTGATTCATGGGCTGCATATCTTTTGGTCAGTTGTGGATTTACGGCACTCTGAAACCCACCGGTAAGATTTTGTATGGCTCCCGAAACCTGGCAAGATACACCCCGTGCTGCGTTTGCAACAGGACCACCAAACAAATTCATCAATATGTTTATGCCTTGATCTTTTAATAACCATGCAATAGTTCCGAACATATTCCAACCCGTAAATTGGACCATAGAGTTAAAGATTGCCTTATTCCATCTCAAATGAAGCCTGCATTCGGGAAATTGTCGGCTGCAATACATACGGTAAATCATGGCTATTAAAAATTGAAGGAGAAATATGGCGAATCCCCAAATAGAAAGCCTGTCGTATGGATAATAAAAAAGTCCCCAAACAATAAACAGCTTGGCTAAAGTTTCCCCTAATCCTACGTATGCATAAATGTGCATGTGCTCATGCGAAATAATAGCAGCATTGTAAGGTGTCTGTAGTATTCCTAAAATTGTTGTTAGTATTGTGGCCTGAAACACCCAATTGGCTGCTTCCATTCGCACTTCAGGAATATTCAACTGTGTGTTCACAAACCAAACGCCCATCGTTTCCGCCGCAATCAGAACAATGACAGCAATTATGGCATGAATATATACCGCCATATTAAATACTTTGTTAAATTGCCCTTCCGTACCTCTACCTAACTCATAGGTAAGATAGCGTTGTGTAGCCACCGACATTGAACCGTTGATAAAAGACATTAACGAGATGATACCACCCACCACATTGAATATGCCAAAATCATCTACGCCAAGAGCTTCAAGAATCTTGCGTGAAGTATAAAGAGCCACAATCATCGACACGAATGTCCTTATATAAAGGTATATCGTGTTCTTAGCTATGCGTTTGTTATCGGCGTATGACATTGATTATAGGCATAAGCACAGGTTTGAATGATCTGAGTATATTCTTCAAAGACTCAAGAATCAAATCCTTGACTATTACTATTCTTACCGCTTTGTCAAATGGGAAATACGGATATAGCATAGATAAAAGTCTGGCAGATAAACCATTGTGAACCGGGCGATACAATTGTGTATTTCCTTCTACAGCTTCCTCGACACTACGTTCATAAATCCACATATCTGATTTTGCTGCGGCAATCAGCGATTTCCCTTTTTCTGAAGATGGTAACAATACGCTGATACCTTCTGAAATCTCTAAAGGAAGTGATGCCGCATCTTGCAATCCCCAAAAGTCACCAATCGTGACATCGCTTACTCTTTCCTTGCGTGCAAACGGGCAGTGATAGCAACTTTTCCTATAAGATATTCCGTCCAGAAACGCCCTGAAATACGTATCTCCGTAAGGTTCGGAGGAATACACTGTACCGCATCGAGATGTTATCTCGATGCGGAATAGCTGTCCTTTTCTGAAGGACAGCTGTTCCGCGGACGTTTTTAGTATATGATGGATATGCTCATTCAACATCTGTTGCGACGGGACACCATGACAAATCAGGTCCACCAAATACAAATGTTCCGGGATCCATTTTATATAATTTTTCAGTCCAGCTACTTGACAAGGGGTACCGACGAACAGTACTGGTTTCCCGGATTTTAAATCGGCTTTTACCTGACTGAATAATCCCCTGACATCACTTTGCACATATTTCGATCCTTGCAGTTTGAATAAGTTCGACAAAGAGTCTACCCGAATATGGCGGATATGCATTCCTTCAGATGTACAGCCGTAAACAACGCCTCCTTGTCTTATAATATAAGATGAAAACACATGGGCGGCTCCACCGGACGAGCTTGCAAGATATTCCTCCCTATCCTTGTTCCATGCCGCATAAGCTGTGAGAGGGATATTCAACTTTATATTTTCCTCCTCAAACGGACATACCTTCTTACAAGCTCCGCAGTCAACGCAAGCGGTTGTATCTACTTTCGGATAATGAAAGCCTTTTGCATCAGCAATCATGGTAATGCAACACCTCGGACAAATCTCCATACAAGCATTACACCCACAACAATCCTTTTTTTTTCTATTTACTACTGATGATGACATCTATATTTACCTCATAATTCGAGTAAGTACATATTTACCACTAATTTGGTCAGAATCCACTTACGTCTATCCAACCCTATATTTAGGGAAAATATTGGTCTAAACGATTTTGAAAGTGATTATACATTTCATGAATGAGATATTCGAATCTTTGTTGTACTTCTTTCTCATTCCAGCCTGAAACCAAAACATACTTTATTCGTTTATCTTTTGCGGGGATTGGATGTTTCTCTAATAAATCAAACAATTGGACAGCAATTTCGTATGTTTCTGGTTCAAGTTCATTCAAGTTGTCTCTGATATAGTGCAGATTTTCAATAAATATATCGTAAACTGAATCTTGAAATATAAATGTCGGAGCAACAATCGTTATTGTATCTTGTTTTACAACCGAATCCAGAATTTCCTTTTTACCTTTCTCATTTTTAAATTGGTCCACGTATATGGAAATCTTATTTTCCCGTACATTGAACTTCCCTTTATAAGTAATTATCTGGTAATGTTCTTTTAAAGACTTTACCTTATTATATATATGATATTGTTCCAATACCAAATCTTTTGCAACTTCCATCTTTATTTGTGACGTAATATTCTGTTTGTAAAATATTTGTGTTGCAAGCGTTGTACAAATGGCTGTTAATACAATAAGGATTATTTCCCGAAACCAACCGCTTTGAAATTTCTCCCCTTTTTCACGATTGGTTGTTCCTGCCTCATTCCCTTTCATATTTTGAATGTGTATTCTTTTTATTTATCAATTTTTTCCACCATGATGCTTTCTGAAAACGCTTAAAATCATGTGTTTCATTCAAATAGCATTCATAGCTCCATCGGTTATGTATCATCTCATAGATAGCTCCCCAATCGGGTAATTTCCCGATATTCAAGTCATCGATATACAAGTCAGCCTTAACTTTCCTGCAAGGGCTGGTCATATCCGGTTTTACCTGTTCATCCGGATGGTTGGCATTGACGGCATAAAACTCCACGCCCCGGGTGCGGCAATATTCCACCGCTTCTTCCAGCAGTTTCCCTTCACGCACGCTCCATAAAATAAGCAAATGCCGTTCGGCCTGCAACTGTTTCAGGGTGGCAATGGCAAAAGGAATCTCTTTCCCTATCCGCGGGTATCTGTGTTCCACAATCGTTCCGTCAAAATCAACAGCAATAATCATGACATCCGTTTATTATTCTATTGGCAAAAAAGGATAACGAACTGCCAGCGACTCCCGTCCGGTTTCTACAATTTCCTTCAAATCCACAGATATATCCATGCAGTTTATAACAGACACCAGAATTTGATCCGCTTTTTCACATATTATCATCATGTCTTTCATGTCTCCGATATGGGAATCGTAATATATACTCCGGAAATAGCTTCCTGTTTCTTCAAGCAGGAAGAACGCTATTTCCACCGCTTCATCAAAGTTCTTTTTTACCATATCGGATTTCATCCTTGTAACCCACGGCGTGAGATTTTCCGCCATGCCCATTATATCCAATTGATTTTGGGGTGTAAAAAAACAGCCGTCTATTTCCTTTTGAAGCGGTGTGAATGTGACATACGATGATTGCCTGATTTTTTCCAGCTGCTTCCTCCGCAGACGGACATATTCGTCCAGATTCTCGAAACTCTCCTTATATATGCCTCCAATGGCCACTGTCATTCCTCCAATGGAAGTGACCAGGCACTTGTCACGGGAGATTCTGATGCGATATCCTTCAAGGCCGGAAAGGATACCGGAAGTAATCCGGACTAAAGGATTCCCCACAGAATAATAATCAAAGGAGTGGGGCATGAAACGGATACGGGTGGGAATAACTTCCGACACCCGCATGAAAGGTTGCATCACACTGTCAGGTATGGCGGCTATTTCTCCGGTACTGCAATCCTTCACTAAATATAAATTGAAAAAGTTCTCTTTTAAGAATTTTTGAATCCTGTTAGCGTCACCTTGGATAAAGACAAGGCCGGAAATGGTTGCCTGTTCCTCTTTCTTTATCCGCTTGTTCCCACGTTTATAGACGATACTCTTATGAACAAAGATACGGTATTGTTCTGTTTGCAATTTCTTGCTCACAGTTTCTACTTTGGCATGATGGATAAACAAATAGCACCAGGATGTTATCTCCTTGTTTCCGGTATATTTCTTTACCTCCGGATCAGAAATCGTCTCTGGTCCGTTCTCCGCTTTGCCCCCCATGGCGTTAGGTTGAGTTTCTGTACTATACAGTGACATCGTCGCTCAAACTAATTTATGTCTTTGATCCGTGTTGTGCCATCTGGCAGCTGTCGCCCGATCAGTTTTAATTTATAAACAAAACTTAATATTCCGTCCATAAATGTATCCGTTTAAGTGTAAAAAATGTGCTACAGAACCGTCCCATTCTTTTTTGAGCAAGTGTTCTATAGCTCCCTCTCTTCATAAGAGATGTATAATGTGATACATGTGAATAAAACAATCTGATAATAAGCACTTTGCTTTCTTCTAGGAAACTCTTTGCTCAACAGCCTGTTTGGCAGTTTCAAGGATCAGTCCATATTTTATTCCCATTATTTGTTCATTTTTGTGGTTATTCTCAATATTTTGTGTATTTTTGCATTCAATTATACATCTCTTATGAAGAGACGACAATTTTTACTCAACATTATTGTAAAGGTCTCCGCGATGACGCATAGTATACCAGATTAGAAGTTCCTAATTTTGCGGCATATACATTAATAATGATATGACAAAGTCTATGGTTTTAACGGAGTCAACTCCAATTCCTCCTGAATATCCTTTTGTTCAATATTCTATTATATCTGCAAGGATTTCAAAATCAACTTGTTTGCCCTGTCAATGGTGGCGGTATCCAGCGAGGCCAGGTAGATCCTCGTTGTTGTCTCCGAATCGTGTCCCATACCCTCGCTGATCACCGAAATCGGGATGTTCTTGCTCCGGGCCGCGCTGGCCCAGGAATGGCGCGCCACGTAATGGGTCAGGGGGACGGACATCCCCAGTTCCTTCCCAAGAACTTTCAAATGCCTGTTGATACGGTGGGAGGCGTTGATATATTGTTTCCTCTCATCTGTTCCCGGTCTGTCGATAACGGAAAGAAGGTACGGGGATCCGGGGATGTTGTAACGGTCCACGATTTCCTGCATGCACGGCTCCCATTTTATAAGGAGCTGCTGGCCGGTTTTCTTCCGCCGGTATGAGAGGATGCCGTTGTTAAGATCCTTCTTTTTCAGGAACGCCATATCGACCATGGACATTCCTCTTGTATAAAAGCTGAAGAGTAGCATGTCCCTCGCATAAGCCTTTGCGGGCTCAAATGACAGGTCCAATGACTTGAGCCGCTTTATCACATGCAGGGGTACCGCCCGTTTCGTAGTCTTCTCAACTCCGGTATAGACATGTTTGAAAGGGAAACGCTGGACAGTAAGCCCCTTCTCCACGGCACGGTTATATACCGCCCGCAAGTTACGCATGTAAAAGGAAATGGTATTCATGGAAACCCCGCCCGATTCCAGCCATGCCTCGTATGCGACCATCAGATCGGAATCCATATCGTCGGGCAACACATCTCTCCCTTCCATGAACCGTATGAAGCTGTTGAGGGTGGAGGTGTAGGTCTCACTGGTCCGTATCTTGCCCAGGCGTTTCAGGCCGTTTATGACCTCCCGCATGAAGACGGGGAAAGACAGGCTGTAATGTCCGCCGTTAAAGGCGGAAACCACGTCGTCGGCCGTAAAAGCCCCCCTTCTCCGTTCCAGGGTTGTGATGATACCCTCCAGCCTCTCGGTATCCTCCATTATCTTACCCTCCAGCAGTGACAGGTGTTGCCGTCTTCCCTCATCGGACGGAGCGGCGACGATACGGGCCCGCCTTTTGTCCCACTCGGCGGGGAACAGCCTGTATGAGGTGCTAATCTGTCTTGCCACACGTACATGAATCACTTGGTAATAAACTGTACCCTCTTTACCATCCACCGAGGATGGTCTGAACTTAATTTTTACTGTAGCCATAAATTCTTCAATTTTAAATTTTATAGGGTACAAAATTACCAGATACAACAAATTATTGATTTATGCAAAATATTGTATTCTAGTGAATAAAAATCTTCTTATTGACTATAAGGAAGGGGATCGGAAAACACTACATCCTTTTCTGAACGTCAGGAGTAGAATTATGTTGTCATGGAATGGAATCGATGATGACAAATAATAAAAAAACGAATGTACGACATACAAATATCCTCAGTGCCGTACATTCGTTTTTATATTTTTGTCTTGAAAAAAGGTTCTTTGAGTTGATGCAGAATAAAACAGAATATTGTAATTCGATCGTTTCTAAAGTGTTACCTATGATCTATAAAGTGAGTGATAACTATTTTATTTTCAGTTAGACAAAGAATTGATTGTGTTTACTTGTGTAAGTAATATTTGAAAATACAGTAAAAAACAGAATGGTGATAATTAAACGTAAATCGTTTATAATTAAGTATTTTACAAAAATTGCAGAATAGCCTGACCTGCCTTTATCCTCAATAATAACGGGGATTATGAATGAAACTGACGAAGTATGACCCGCATAGTAACCGGTAACTCTGATAAGGTGTCCATTTAGGGATATTCAGTAAATGTTCCTCTTTCTTCTAAATTAAGAGAAAAGTTTTACTTTACGTGAGCTTTTCTCTTGATTTTTTCGTTCAATTCTCCCAGTCTTCTATCTTTTTCATAGAACATTATTTACATATTCTTATTTTTTCTTCCCACCCATGCATTATGTATATATCTTTTTTTAGTGGAAGTTAAAACCTCTCCTCTTTTCCTCTTATTTTAGTCAGATTATGCTGCCTTTCTTTTTTTCTTTTCGACCTTTTCTATCATGCATACCGCATTGGCCGTATGTATCCCAAAGAAAATCCAAAGCATTTCCGTTTTCCTGTTTCTGGCTTTTATCCTGGCCAGTGAGTAATATTGTTTCTGCGTTCCAAAGCTTCCTTCCAGCCGGGTAACTCTTTCACGGCTGAGTTCCGACCGTAAGATCTTCCGAAGCGGCTCATCTTTGGCGGCTCTACCCTTACGCTTGAAGGAAGTACTTATATGATATTTAGTACAAAATTTCCGGTTGGCATTATTGGCATAGATTGAATCCGCTGCAAGCGCCTTAACCCTAACCTTGGTCAGTTGTTGTTGCAGATGAATACAGTCTTTCAAACGTACTCCTTCGTTAAAAGCCTTAAAGGAGATATGTTCTATAAAGGAGATTCCATCTATCTGTATATTGTTGACCTTGGCTCCGAATTCAACGGATTTGGTTTCCTTGCCTCTGATAATGGGGCGAAGGTAATGCCGGTCGATACTCACGATACGGTCGGACACTTTTTGGCCTGCAAATAAATTCTTCCCTTGCTCAAGAACCGTCTGTATGACCGAGAATCGTCTTTGGTAATCAGAGGATAGTGTAAGCCTGTTCCCGTAGGATGAATGAATCCGCTCCAGCTGGTCAAGCAACTTTTCCAACAACTGAAGTAGCCCGCGTGTAATCATACGGGTCTGTGATTTCCTGCGTTTACGCAGTTTACTGTAAACAAGGTAGGCACGGCTTACATCAAGATACTTGTTACGGGGACGTTGTATGTGCAATCTCCGGCAATGTTTGCACAGATGACGATGAAGCCATACGATACCTTCCCATAAGAGTTTGGTATCAGTAGGGAAACGCAGACGGCTTTCATAACAGGTGGCATCCGTCATACAGACATGAAGGTTCTCAAGATAAGGTTTCCAATGCCCGGCAAGAATAAGCTGGAGGGACTCAACATCAAGGCGATTCGTCAGGAACTGGCGGATCGCACTGACGATTTTAGGATTGGTCAGCGGATGAAGCGGATCAATCTGAACACCACAAAACAACTGGTAATGAATATTACCGTTTAAATGTTCAATCAGTTGTGCATCGGAAAAGTTGGCATAGGACTTCAGGACCATCAAGGCTATTTTACCTTCGGGAGAAAATAACTTTTACGCCCCAAAGGAGAAGACTTCAAATGCATTTGTCGGACCTGTTCCGAAAAAGGGAAGAGAGCATGGAGTCGACCTAATTCACTCGTTGCAAAACTTTGACGATATTTTTTAGCATATCGAACTCAGTAAAACCTAAACAAGGTTCGATTCCGGAGATTTTTTGTATCTTTACCATGTGTTTTTAGTTTAGATTCCCCCCGTTTTGGCCGTCAAACCGTTTTTGGGGGCAATGCTTAAAGATACAAAAAAGCAACTAACTCGCAATAAATTAGTTGCCTTAATTTTTCTTATTTTGGGAATATCCCCATTTAAATTAGATTCCAATAAGATGGTCTTAACCTAAAATGTTGACTTATCATTCAATTCAATGGTGTTACCGTTAACTACTCCTTCAACTATTATGAATGACCATTCATCTATTTTATTGTCAAAGTCGTAAATATCTGTCGAATTGGGATATTTTATGAAATTTCCTGATGAGATTATATCTACTCGGTCTGTCTTTATCGTCACACAGGAGTTTTCATCAGTAAGTTTTTGCCCATACAAAATGATTTCATCTCCGGCTTTGACATCAGTAATAGTAGTCGCACACATTGCTTCAAGACTGAACTTATCAGAAATAATCATACTGTTTCCACTTACTATGTTGACGACAGCGTCTTTCACTATAATAAATGAATGATCGTCAGTAGAGAATATATCTTTCACTGAAATTTCAGAGATTCCTCGATAACAGTCGCCTTCTTGAGAGACGATAACATAGGCATAGCTGGAGAGTTTTGACTCATGAAAGACTATTTTGTCTGTGCGTGGACTGTCAACTTCTCCATCACTATAATTATCCTTAACGCAAACGGTCACGTCTGTGAGTCCGACACCATTTGAAGGAGTAACAGTAATCTAGTCAGGCGTATCGACTCTCCATTCAGCATCAGCATATATGGTGATTATCAGGCTCTCAGCATCAGTTGACTCGAAAGAAAGATTTTCTGTACTTGAGAGTACAGCTTTTGCCATTATCGGCTCATTATCGTTGATGCAAGCAGAAAAAACCGCAAGCATCAACGTAAAAAATAGGATATTTATTGACTTTTTCATTATCTCAGTTTGATTATAATGATATTCTTAAAAATGAATCAGCTCCTGTCCATGCATTATCTACAGAGAACCCGCGGTCCTTGTCAGACAAAATTATTGAGCTAAATTCAGGGAGTACAATAGGATTTTTTCCATCCGGATGAATGATAAAACGCAAAGAAGTAGGATTCTTGAGTTGGATATTATGACCATTTACGGGAGAGATGGAAACACAACTCATAAAAAGTTGACGTAAAAGGTATTCCTGTCCCATTAATGTCCCTCCTGCACCATATCCGATGGTACGTCTATTTTCAAGAGCATCTCTCATTGCATCAAGTGAACGGTCCTTAGCTAAGATTATCGTCATGTCCCGACGTAGTCCTCTACCAATATATTCCTCAAACGATGTATCGTGAAGGTCGGTCGTCGATGCTACGAATAAGTTGTCTTCTTTTGCTCGGTCTATAGTTCCGGGACAAAATGCTGTGCCATTGTTGGCTTCTATTCCGTCAATAAGCCCTTCGCCGTATGCTTTTAGTTCAAAATCTGGGTGTTGAATCGATTCACGGCGCCAACCGGGATGATTATGCATCACCAAAGCTCCCTGAGCTTTGGCGTTGCGAATTGCGGTGAGAGGATCCGGGTCATATATGCCATTGTTATCTGTTGTGAACAGAGCGTTATAGTGCCCGATACCTTTTGGCTCACGTGTGATTTCTATACCGGGAATAATAAGCAGACCATAGCTGACGGCAGCTTTCTTGGTAAGTTCAACAGATTTGTTCAGATCTTGCTTTGGTTTAACATTAGTTTTTTTATTCACATTATGAGCCTCGATACCATCAGGGAGTGTAGCTCCTAGATAACCTATCATATCAGTATCGGCGGGATGATATTCAATGTGATCAGTCACTGAAATAGCATCAAGACCATCGAGCCAAGCTTCTCGGACACGAGCAGACGGCGACAGATGTCCGTCAGAAAAGTATGTATGAAGATGAAGATCCGCCTTCAGTGGGATATATCCTTCGATGGAATCGGGAAGTATGAACTCGACGCGAGTGGAGGCTCCTGTACGATTTGCCTGATGTAACATATCACTATTTGTAGCCTCGGTGTAATATGTTTGCCCTGATGCTTTTACTTGACCAACAAGAAAGATGAGGGTAATAATTATAAGTTGTTTCATTGTTTTATATGAAGAATTTAAGATTATCAAAAACCTAAACCATCATCCCATCCAGGATTCTGTGTCAAGCTATTATTCAGCGAGCGTTCATGGATAGGAATTGGGTAAAGATAATCTCTTTGTTCATTGAAGTTAACTCTTGGAACACTCCTGTGGTAATATATGTAGCCATGATCATTATTTGACAACAATATATCCTTTCCGAGAGCATATACCTGAACTCCAACTCCGGCATTGGGTTTAGGAGTACCCTGATTATAAAAAATCACGTCAACTTTCCCATCACCGGATAAGTCATATTCTCCAGCTCCTGCAATATACATTCCCATAAATGGAGAAAATGATTTATCATCAGAGTCATTTATTGCATATCCTGCTTTCCATCGCATAAGGTCAGACCAACGGAAGCCTTCCTGTACGAGTTCAACGGTACGCTCACGACGTATTTCAAGTATGACACCCTTGTTGGCACCATTCACATTTGGGAAACCGGTTTTAGGGTCGCAAAGATATGGATCAGGGATAGCGTTCGACATCCCCATGTCAATCCCGAGCATACCGACACGACCACGTAGCAGATTTACGGAGCGGTCAAGATCCGACTGCGTCAATGTCCCCAGTTCGGCCTTTGCCTCTGCATAATTCAGAAGGACTTCAGCATATCTGATGACAGGTAAATCATTTACTGAATAGCTTGCCCTGTCGGTATTGCCTCCGGCAGCCGTGGGATCTTGTACGAATTTGATAGGTTGATATCCCGTGATTGCAACGCCGAGATCCGGAGCGAGAATCTCTTTCTTTCCGATTCGTGTATAACCGGGAGTACGTATAGACTGAGCCAAACGGGGGTCACGGTTTACAGTCTCTTCATTAAATCCCATCGTCTCCCAACCGGGACGGTCAGTAAATCGGGTTCCATCTGAATTAAGATACATACAAACCATCTTGCGGGTATAGCCGGGACGTCCTTGATTACTCAACAACATGTGTGCGTTTGATCCATGTGAATTGTTAAAGATTGCATAGCGGTAGCTAATGGCCAGGATATATTCGTTCGGATTGGCATCATCCTCTGCAAAGAGAATATTGTAGTCGGTAGAAGGAGAGCCGGTAGAATAAAGCGAATATTCACCACTGTCAATCAGCTTGCCTGCTGCATCAGCCGATTGGGCCAAGTAATAGTCTGCGTCATGTCCTTCAATCCGTAAGTTGTGATACTTACGATAAGTACCTTCAAACAGACATACTCTGCTTTTGAAAGCGAGAGCAGCACCTTTGGTTACTTTATAGGGGGCTTCAGCCTCATTGTTGCGGGAGGGAAGATGTTCGATTGCGAAATCGAGATCCTCCAGCATTTTCTGCATCACTAACTCGCGGGAATCGCGAGGCTTGTAGAGTTCAGGATCAGTATCGCTTAGTTCGGTATCGTACCAAGGCACATCGCCAAATCGTTCGATTTTGTCAGCATAGAAGTACGCACGGAAGAATCTGGCGACAGCCGAATATTTTTCGGCGGCATCGGAATCTTCGCATTTGTCAATGTTGCCAAGCAAAGTGTTGATACGTCTGAGGTCTGTCCATGACCATCCACCGCCTGAAGCGGGGACGGTACGATAGGAGCCCCCCATCAGCTCATTGGAGAGCGACTGACATACATAAATGTCGCTCTGATCCTTGTATTGAACTTTGGGAAGGATGTTATTATATAAAGGATTCGTGAAGAGCTCCAGGTCTGAAGCTGTACGGAAATATTCTTCCGATGACATTCTGTCCTTCGGCAGAAGGTCAAGTTCATCGTTGCACCCACACATCAGAGTGACAGCTACGGTGAAAACCAGATATTTTATTATTTTCATATTCTCTGTTAATTATAATGTTATATCAATTCCGAACATATAGGTTTTTGTCCAAGGATAATACATCGCATTAAGTTGATTGCTGCTGCGACTGAAGGCGGCTTCCGGATCAATATATTTGGAATGTTTCTTTATGGGAGACCAGTAACACAGATTCTCGGCTGTGAAATATACGCGCAATTGTTGGATTGATACTTTTGAAAGTATTTTTCCGGGGATAGAATATCCTATTGTCAGATTTTTGAAACGCATATAGCGGATATTCTGAAGATACCTGTCATTTACAAAGCTTAACTGACCATTTTTTGCTGACTGTCCGAGAGGGCGGGGGAAATATGCACCCGGGTTGTCCTTCGACCAACATTGGTCGATAAAGTTACGTGGTATATATCCTGCCACAGGATCCGAAAATGAACCCCAAAATTGGTAATTATAGCCATTTGGATACCAATAGTGGTTGCCGGTTCCTTGGAAGAAGGCATAAATATCAAATCCCATATAGTTTAGGGAGCCAGAGAATCCATACTGGAGGGTAGGAAGTTCGTTTCCGATGATTTTCATATCACCCGGATTCAAAGCAGAGTCCTCACCTACAGATATCTTACCATCCCCATCAAGATCAGCAAATTTAAGATCACCTGCCCTCCATGTTCCTTGAGGAAGATTCTTGGCAACAACTCCAAGATCTACCTGGGATGAATATTGGGCTGCCTCTTCATCAGAAGCAAACAGACCATCTACATGATAACCCCATATTTCACCAAGTTTCATGCCCGGATAGTAGCTCTTTGCAAATACTTTCTCAGGATTATCATAACGTGTTATCCGTGCATCATAATTACTGAGATTGGCAGAAACAGAATAAGAAAGGTTGTGACCGAATATCTTCAAATTATCATGCCATGTGGCAGAAAGTTCATATCCTTTTGTCCGCAAGTCCGCCGTGTTCATCTGCGGAGGAGTGGCACCATATACTCCGGGAAGCTCAATACCATCGGTAAGCATATTAACGGTATTTCGCACATAAATGTCTCCGGTAAAATTCAAACGATTGTTGAACATCGCTAGATCTGCACCAATATTCCACTGACGTGCCGTTTCCCAAGTAAGGTTTTGTGCTATGGGTGCTCCGATAGACGAATATTTCGCCTTTGTATCAGAACCAAAGTTGAATGTGTCAAAGTCACTGAGAGTAATCATACGAAGGAACGTATAAAAAGAAGATACGTTCTGGTTTCCCAGACTTCCGTATGAAACCCTGAATTTCAGATTGCTAAGTGACGGGCGTGCCCATTCCATGAATTTTTCTTCGGATATTCTCCAGCCTACGGAACCGGAAGGGAAGCATCCCCAACGGTTATTGGAAGCAAAACGGGAAGTACCATCATAACGTCCGCTAATCTCAGCAAAATAACGTCCGTCATAATCATAGTTGACACGTCCGAACCATCCTGCAAGCTTGTATTCGTTCTGACCACCTCCCATTGAAAACATGGTTGTTGCGAGATTCAAGTCATCGAGGTCATCTGATGATAACTCATAACCTACTGCACTGAGATTTTTTTTATGCCAATGTTCATAATTGAAACCAAATGTTGCGGCTAAATTATGTTTATCATTCCAGCTTTGATTATAATTTGCATAGGCATTTACAGATATATAGTTCGATGTATAAACCTGTTCAGTAAGTTTGTTTTGGCCGGCCCCAATACCGTAAAAGTCCATTTCGGAATCAGGATACATCCTGAAATTCAAATGATTTGAACGCCAATAATTACGGTCCTGATCAAATTTGTATGAAAAATCGCCTGTAATACTTAATTGCTTGATAGGGGTTACTATAAAACGGGAAGTATTTATAAAACTCATATTGCGTTCAAGATTACGATGTGAGCCCTCTCCAATCATAATATGACGGCCATTTGCCATTTTTGTACTCTGATAAGGTACTGAGTATATCCATGTTCCATCCGGATTCTTGTTGGGATAACATGCAAATGCACCATTTGCAGAATATCCGAATGTGTCTTCTATACTGCCGTTTCCCTGAGATTTATAGGAAGTAGAGTAAAGTGATGTGTTATTGGAAAATCGCGCCCATTTTGTAACAGGAAACTCTATTTTAGACCGAAGATTATATTTGTTATAGGTATCAGGATTAACTTTCAAGATGCCTTTACGGTATTCATACGCTCCGGATACGAAGTAATTTACATCGCCAATGCCGCCTGACAGTGATATATTATGCTGCATTTTAGGCCGGTTATCACTGAAATTCATGTGATAATGGTCATAATTTCCATAATATACCCACTGTTTTTTTCCATTACGTACATCTTCAACTATCCACGGACGATCCGGGTGTTCTGTACGGTCGTTGACACGTGCCAGTAACTCAGCCATATCCTTATCTGTGTAGTCTATGATATTTTTACCGTCTTTAGCTCTGGCAAATAAGTTGGCAGTATAGACAGCCCAATAACCACGGTCCTCATAATCTGTACTGTTGGTGTTTGCCTCCCAGCCGAATCTGCCACTGTATCGAACTGTAGTCCTGGCTCTTTTCCCTGTTGCATCATCGCTCTCTCCAGCCTTAGTGGTGACCAAAATAACACCAAATGCGGCACGAGCTCCATATATGGCTGCGGCTGAAGCATCTTTGATAACTGAAATACTCTTGACATCGCTTGGGTTGACTTGGCTAAGATCACTTTCAACACCATCTACCAGGACGAGAGGATTGGTGGCATTTACTGAAGTGGTACCACGTACATTGATTGATGGAGATTTGTTCGGAAGACCGGAACCCGTCGTGATGTTAAGTCCAGGAGTCGTACCTTGAAGCATTGAGGTAAGTGACTGGGACGGACGATCGGAAAGCTCCTTATCTGTAATTACCGAGACCGCTCCTGTGAGATTAACCTTTTTTTGTGTACCATAGCCCACCACTACGACCTCATCAAGAGCTTGAGCGTCTTCAGTCATTGTAACGGTTATTTTATTCTCGTCAGGCTTCAAATCTATTTCCAAAGGTTGAAAGCCTATATAGGAGAAAGTCAGTTTTTTTACGCCGGAGGGAAGTGTGATTTCAAACTTGCCATCTATGTCAGTCGTTGTCCCTATCTTGTATTCTCGATTGAATACACTGACACCCACTAACGGGTCTCCGCTTTTTTCGACAACTTCACCGCTAAGCGTTCTTGTCTGTGCTGCTGCTCCGATTGCAGTTATGCAAACCACGAGCAGCAAAATTAATTTTCTTGTTAATGCACTCATAAGATAATGATTAGTTATTGATTGATTTCATTATTTTTGTGTTCTATACATTTTTTCTTGTATATATTTCCAAACTCATCTATTGGCCTTATGCCCACATGCCAAAGCTGTTCCAGCTGCTGCTGAATCTGTTATAGGAGATGAAGCGGAGAATGTGGCCATTATTCCGACATTAGGAAATCCAAACATAAGGAGAAGTTCAAATTCATTGGTTCTAAGATATTCTTCCGTTGCCATAATATGGCCAAGCCCCATACTGTCTCCTATAAATAAGAAGATATATTTGGGAGTAGCTTTCGTTTCTGCCAGTGCGAAACAAGCAATGGTCAATGCAATAATTATTCGTTTAAGCATACTTACTATTTTTTCTCGCTGCAAAATTCCATATATTTTATTTCACATTTCTTTCGGGAATATTAAGGAATTATTAAATTCTTTAATTTGTTATTATTACATATATAGAAATAAAAATATGGATTGTTCGTAAATTTGCAGTCTGAAAACAGGAAATGGAAAATCTGTAGGTCGCAAAAACAAAATTCCTAGTTCGACAAAAAAGAAATACCACCTAAACGTGACAAATCGGGTCATATTTTAACATATTCAAACGCACATAATCTTTTTCTTTCTCTTTGGTCATAAAAGTATAAGAAAGTTGAAAAGAAAGAGATTGTGTCAAATGTGAAATGACCCCAAAAGTTTTTTATCTAACTTTTGAGGTGCACTTCAACGTTGGCACACCCTTTTTTATGCGCAAAGCCCAGACTTCGCAAGCCCGGGCTTTGTTATTATCCAAAGTTTCTATATCTTTAGACATAAAGTTTTTTGTTATGGCAAAGTTACATTTTCGTCCTTACATTCCCCCAACCAGACCGTTCTTTTTCCACAAAGAATTGATGAAAACATAGCATCGAACGATCCGGTTCGCATAGTTGTAGCTAACACTTGAAAAGGGACCCGGGTAGCATTTGAAACGTGTACCACCCGATAGGTTTTGCAAAGTTAATT
>NZ_CAXUGK010000038.1:0-45443 GCF_964250605.1 Bacteroides sp. AR20
TTAATTAACTTTGCAAAACCTATCGGGTGGTACACGTTTCAAATGCTACCCGGGTCCCTTTTCAAGTGTTAGCTACATTCGTTAAGGCCTGCTTCCTGGGCTATGACTTTTAACTCACCATTCAATGCGGAACGTCTCTCCTTATAATATTTGATTTCTGCACCGGTATACTTGTCTATGATTTCTTCTGCTAATGGCACTAGAGGAATGATAGCCCTGGCACCGGTTTTCTGCTGGACGATAGATATTGTACCGTTCTCCTCATCCCTCTCGTTATCACCGTTGAAGAACTTATACATGTCACTGATACGCTGACCAACTAGACACTGAAGTACGAACAAGTCCTTTATCTCCGTTTTCTTTTTGATTTGATTCTCGGTACCGCTCGGTTGGTACTCATAGAGTTGTTTAATCTGCTCTTCTGTCAGTGCTACTTCCTTATTACGCGCCAGTTCCTTGTTGGATTTGTCTTTCACAAGGTCAAAGCTTTCAAGATTACTCTCTTCCCACTTGAAAGGAATGTCAAGTCGTTTGGAAACCTCTCTAAGCACCCCAAAGAATGTACCTTTGATAATATTCTTTATGGTAGAAGCTTTCTTACCTTCCTTATTGTCCTCCTTACCCTCTTCAATCAAGTGTTGCTGGTATTTGGTGAATGTATCCAGGTTCATACTTTCCCAAATGTCGGGTATGGAGTTCTCGTCCAGAAACCGTTTGAACTTGTTGATATTGGATCGGTACTGGATTTTGGAACTATCCACGATATCCTTCTCCTCTACGATCTGTTTCATGATGAAGGTAGCTGGTTTCTCCGTTTTTTTCTTCATAGTATCCTTATAGATATATTGTTTAAGTAAAATGATGGCCCTGCGTTCTATCTCCTCAGGGTGGTCGCAAAGGTACTGCTTGTATTCCGAAAAATAAAGTTTCAGTTTGCCAATCTTTTCATTGACGATGGTATTGTTCTCGTTATCCAGCTCAGTTAACCGGCAACTGATATAAGCCTCCTGTTTCTTGACGTTCCACTGGTCCGGATATACCCTTACTCCAGTAGAAAGTTTTATCTGCTTGTTCCTGACGCGTGCTACAAAATAAACGTTCGTCGGCTTTTCGGACTTGGGTTTTCTAAGGTTGAATTTGCATCCGATCTCGTTGATGAAAAACTGTGCATTCATAAGGCGGTTCTTTAAGTTCGTTCTTTTTTTACGTTCTTTAATCCCGTTCTTTTAAAGCACTAAGTGACGAAACCGATTAATTTATAGCCCTTTGAGAATATACCAGAACAAAACTTTTCACTTTCGAACAAATATCGTATTTTTGCGGCAACTTTCTAAAAACATCCCATCTATGGATACCATACAAATAAAAGACAAGATGTTCACAGTCTCCATCAAGGAGCAGGACATACTGAAAGAAGTAACCCGTGTAGCGAACGAAATCAACCGCGACCTGGCAGGAAAGAATCCTCTATTCCTCAGCGTACTGAACGGTTCGTTCATGTTTACCGCCGATTTGCTGAAACGAATCACGATTCCCTGCGAAATTTCGTTTGTCAAATTGGCATCTTATCAAGGAATATCCTCTACCGGGGTAATCAAAGAAGTAATAGGCATCAATGAAGACCTCACAGACCGTACAGTGGTCATTGTAGAGGATATCGTAGATACGGGACTCACCATGCAACGCTTACTGGACACCCTCGGCACTCGCGGTCCCAGGGAGATTCATATTGCCTCTCTACTGGTGAAACCCGATAAGCTGAAAGTTGATTTGAACATAGAATATGTGGCCATGAATATTCCGAACGATTTCATCGTGGGCTACGGGTTGGATTATGACGGCTTCGGGCGCAACTATCCCGACATTTATACTGTAGTAGACTGATACAGACATAATATAGTAAATCATTAAATAATAACTAAGCAAATGTTGAACATTGTAATTTTTGGTGCTCCCGGTTCAGGTAAGGGAACACAAAGTGAAAAGATTGTAGAAAAGTATGGCATCAACCACATCTCTACCGGAGACGTGCTCCGTGCTGAAATGAAAAACGGTACAGAACTGGGCAAGACTGCTAAAGGTTATATCGACCAGGGCCAGTTGATTCCCGATGAGTTGATGATTGATATTCTGGCAAGCGTATTCGACAGCTTCAAGGATAGCAAAGGCGTGATTTTCGACGGCTTCCCCAGAACAATCGCCCAGGCTGAAGCATTAAAGAAGATGCTCGCCGAACGCGGACAGGAAGTCAGCGTAATGCTCGACCTCGACGTGCCCGAAGAAGAACTGATGAAACGCCTTATCAAGCGCGGACAAGAATCAGGACGTGCAGACGACAATGAAGAGACAATCAAGAAGCGTCTGGTGGTTTACCACTCACAGACAGCTCCGCTGATTGACTGGTACAAGCAGGACGGCAAATACCAACACATCCAGGGCTTCGGCGTATTGGAAGAAATCTTTGCCGATGTTTGCAAGGCTATTGACGCAGTGAAATAACAATAAAACAGAATATGGCTGAATCGAATTTTGTTGACTACGTAAAAATATATTGCCGCTCCGGAAAGGGCGGACGAGGTTCTACGCATATGCGGCGTGAGAAATACATACCCAACGGAGGCCCCGACGGAGGTGACGGAGGACGAGGAGGCCATGTCATCCTGCGGGGTAACCGCAACTACTGGACGCTACTCCATCTGAAGTACGATCGCCACATCCTGGCAGGTCACGGAGAATCCGGTTCCAAAAACCGCAGTTTCGGAAAAGACGGAGCGGACAAGGTGATTGAAGTGCCCTGCGGCACGGTGGTGTACAACGCCGAAACGGGTGAATATATCTGCGACGTCACCGAGCACGAACAAGAAGTCATCTTGCTGAAAGGCGGACGCGGAGGTCTGGGTAACTGGCACTTCAAAACCGCCACACGCCAGGCTCCCCGCTTTGCACAACCGGGCGAACCGATGCAGGAGTTGACGGTAATCATGGAACTGAAGCTGCTGGCAGACGTCGGTCTGGTAGGTTTCCCCAATGCAGGAAAATCCACTTTACTGGCATCCGTTTCTGCGGCGAAGCCCAAAATCGCCAATTATCCGTTTACAACGCTGGAACCCAATCTGGGCATCGTGTCCTATCGCGACAGCAAATCGTTTGTGATGGCAGACATTCCCGGCATCATCGAAGGAGCCAGTGCCGGCAAAGGCTTAGGATTGCGTTTCCTGCGCCACATCGAGCGCAACTCATTGTTGCTGTTCATGGTGCCTGCCGACAGTGACGACATCCGTAAGGAATACGAAATCCTGTTGAACGAGCTTCGCACTTTCAACCCCGAAATGCTGGACAAACAGAGAGTGCTTGCCGTCACCAAATGCGACATGCTCGACCAGGAACTGATGGACGAGATAGAGCCGACACTGCCCGAAGGGATTCCGCATATATTCATCTCTGCTGTCTCCGGCATGGGCATCTCTACGCTGAAAGACATCCTTTGGGAAGAGCTGAACAAGGAAAGTAATAAGATAGAAGGCAAAGTGGACAGCATTGCCCATCGCGCCAAAGACCTCAGCCACCTGCAGGAAGAATTGAAAGAAGAGGGTGAGGACGAGGACCTCAGCTATGAATACGTCAACGACGACGAGGACATAGAGGACCTCGAGGACTTTGAATACGAAGAAGATTGGGAGGAAGATAAAAAATGATTCCTCTTACAGAAGATAGGAAAATGTTGGGATATGAGCTGCTTGCCTCATATCCCGGCATTTCTTGTTTTGTAACCACCCGCCACGGTGGATGCAGCCAAGGTAACTATGCCTCCCTCAACTGTACACCTTACACGGGAGACGAAGCCGAAGCTGTACGCCGCAACCAGGAAATAGTATGTTCTTCCCTGCCCCAACGCCCCCAAGAACTGGTCATCCCGTTTCAGACCCACGGGACAAAGGCACTTGTCATTGACGGAACTTATCTGCATGCAACAGCAGAAGAACGCCACTCCATGTTGCAGGGCATTGATGCACTGATAACCCGTGAACCGGGCTGCTGCATCTGCATCTCTACGGCAGACTGCATTCCCATCCTGCTCTACGACCGGAAGAATGCCGTGATAGCCGCTGTTCATGCCGGATGGCGCGGCACTGTGAATTACATCCTCGGCCACACACTCGACAAGATGCGTGCCCGCTATGGCACAGAGGGCAAAGAAGTGATAGCCTGCATCGGCCCCGGCATCTCCCTTTCCGCCTTCGAGGTAGGCGACGAAGTCTATGAAGCATTCCGCAAGAACGGTTTCCAGATGGATTACATCTCCGAATGGAAACCCGCCACCCACAAATACCATATCGACCTATGGGCTGCCAACCGACTGCAACTACTGGACTTCGGAGTACCTTCCGCACAAGTGGAGACAGCCAATATATGTACTTTTACCCAATATGAAGAGTTTTTCTCGGCACGCCGGATGGGTATCAAATCCGGAAGGATATTGTCGGGAATCATGTTAACCCATTCAAACGGATTGCATTAATGTATCATATCACACTTTCTAAAGAAATCAAGCAGAATTGCCCCGAATTCCGCGGTGCAGCCGTATTTGCCGAAGTGACAAATACCCCATATTGCGAAGGGTTGTGGCAAGAAATCGCAACTTTCACCCAAGAGCTAAGAGCCCGTGAAACCACGGACAGCATCAAGTACCAACCCGTCATTGTCGCCACCCGCGAAGCCTACAAACGTTGCGGCAAGGACCCCAGCCGCTACCGTCCCTCGGCCGAAGCACTGAGACGGCGACTGCTGCGCGGATTGGAACTCTATCAGATAGATACGTTGGTAGACCTTATCAACCTTGTCTCCCTACGTACGGGCCACTCTATCGGCGGATTTGATGCCGACGAGATACAAGGGACCGACCTTGAGCTAGGCATAGGACGTGCCGAGGAATTGTTCGAGGGTATAGGCCGCGGCATGCTGAACATAGAAGGGCTGCCCGTCTACCGCGACCGTATAGGCGGTATCGGTACCCCGACCAGCGACCACGAACGCACCAAGATGAAACTTGAAACCCGCCATATCCTTGCCATTGTCAACGGCTACAACGGGCAGGAAGGTCTGAAAGAAGCAGCCGAAATGATATTGGAACTGTTGGAGAAATATGCTTCCTCTACCAGTGGGACTATACAATATTTTGAATAAATGAGAATCCGTATTCTTGTCCCTCTCCTGCTTATAGCCCTTGGTGCCACGGCACAAGGGAAGAAAACGGTCTTTTCCACCATGGAAACCAACCATATCCGCGTTGCCACTCCGGGACTGTTTTCGCAAAGAGAACTGATAGAGCTACCTTTGGAGGACATTCCGGACACGGAATACTCCTTTCCCCTGCCTGGAGGAAAAGTCATCTCCCCTTACGGACGGGGGCGGGGACGCCACAGTGGCATAGACATCAAGACCTACGCCAAAGACACCATACGGAGTGCCTTCAACGGCGTAGTACGGATGTCCAAGCCTTATAGCGCCTACGGCAATGTCGTCGTCGTACGCCATGACTTCGGACTGGAAACGATATACAGCCACAACTTCAAAAACCTTGTACATTGTGGCGACACAGTCAAAGCCGGACAGCCCATCGCACTGACCGGACGCACCGGACGCGCCTCTACTGAGCATCTGCACTTCGAGACACGCGTCAACGGGCAGCACTTCGACCCCAATATTATCTTCAACATGAAGGAACAGACGCTGAACCGACAACGTATCGGATGCTCAAAAAAAGGAAACGGCATCGTCGTGCAACAATTACCGACAATCTACCCGAAGCCACTGCAAAAAAAATACCCAATGGAACTGTTTAAGTATCCAAACGTTTCACTACATTTGCAGAACGTTTCACTAAAAGAACGAATTGAACTTTAAAACATATCAATGATAGAAAAACTGATTGTTCTTGAAGATATTGACCCGGTAATATTTTATGGCGTAAACAACGCCAACATGCAGCTGATAAAGGCCTTGTATCCCAAGCTTCGCATCGTTGCCCGCGGCAATGTCATCAAAGTATTGGGTGATGAGGAGGAAATGTGTGCATTCGAGGAGAACATCACCAAGCTGGAGAAATACTGTGCCGAATACAACTCTTTGAAAGAAGAGGTCATTATAGACATCATCAAAGGCAATGCCCCGCAAGCAGAGAAATCGGGCAATGTCATTGTATTCAGCGTAACCGGAAAGCCGATTATCCCGCGCAGCGAGAACCAGCTGAAACTGGTGGAGGCTTTTGCCAAGAACGACATGCTGTTTGCCATCGGTCCTGCCGGTTCCGGAAAGACTTATACTGCCATCGCGCTTGCTGTGCGGGCACTGAAGAACAAAGAAATCAAGAAAATCATCCTCAGCCGCCCCGCTGTAGAAGCCGGAGAAAAGCTCGGTTTCCTGCCCGGTGACATGAAGGACAAGATAGACCCGTATCTGCAACCGCTCTATGACGCCCTGCAGGACATGATACCTGCTACCAAGCTGAAAGAGTACATGGAGCTGAACATCATCCAGATTGCCCCCCTCGCCTTTATGCGCGGACGCACACTGAACGATGCCGTCGTCATTCTGGACGAAGCGCAGAACACCACCACCCAGCAAATCAAAATGTTCCTCACCCGCATGGGAATGAACACCAAGATGATTGTCACGGGAGACATGACGCAGATTGACTTGCCTTCCTCCCAGACATCCGGTCTGGTGCAGGCACTCCGTATTCTGAAAGGAGTGAAAGGCATCATCTTCGTGGAACTGAACAAGAAAGACATCGTAAGGCATAAGCTTGTCACCCAAATTGTGGAGGCCTACGAAAAGTTTGACAAAGAAGCAAAAGCGGAGCGCGAAAGACGCAAGGCCGAACAAGCCGATAGCAAGATTGAACAGAAACAGTAAATTCTCAAATCGTAAATATTACAAAGATGAAAGCATTAACAAAAACAGATTTCAACTTTCCCGGACAGAAAAGTGTCTATCATGGAAAAGTTCGTGATGTGTACAACATCAATGGCGAGAAGTTGGTCATGGTAGCTACCGACCGTATCTCAGCCTTCGACGTAGTATTGCCTAAAGGCATTCCTTTCAAGGGACAAATGCTGAACCAGATTGCAGCCAAGTTCCTGGATGCCACCACCGACATCTGCCCCAACTGGAAAATGGCTACTCCCGACCCGATGGTGACGGTAGGCGTGATGTGTGAAGGATTCCCCGTAGAAATGATTGTACGCGGTTACCTCTGCGGCAGTGCATGGCGCGCTTACAAAAGCGGTGTCCGTGAAATCTGCGGTGTGAAGCTGCCCGAAGGAATGAAGGAGAACCAGAAGTTCCCCGAACCCATCATCACCCCGACTACCAAAGCCGAAATCGGCGAACACGATGCCGACATCTCCAAAGAAGAAATCCTGGCACAAGGACTTGCCACGCCCGAAGAATATGCCGTATTGGAAAAATACACAATGGCTCTCTTCAAACGCGGTACAGAGATTGCAGCGGAACGCGGATTGATTCTGGTAGACACCAAATACGAATTCGGCAAGCACGACGGCAAGATTTATCTGATGGACGAAATCCATACCCCGGACTCCAGCCGTTATTTCTACTCCGAAGGCTACGAAGAACGTTTTGCCAACGGCGAACCGCAGAAACAACTTTCCAAGGAATTTGTACGCGAATGGCTGATGGACAACGGTTTTCAGGGTAAGGAAGGACAACAGGTACCGGAAATGACAGACGAAATCGTTACTTCAATCAGCGAACGTTACATCGAACTGTACGAACACATCACCGGCGAGAAATTCGTAAAGGAAGATACCGACAACATTGCCGAACGCATTGAAAAGAATGTAACTAATTACTTAATGTGATAATATGCCAATGTGCTAATGACCTTGCGGCATAATAGCGCAGCCAATTAGCACATTGGCATATCAGCACATTAGCACATAAAAAAATCATGGATTACCCCCAAGAACACATCAAGCCCTACGGCGCTGACGGTAAGAAGAGCGAACAAGTGGAAGAAATGTTCGACAACATCGCTCCCGCCTACGACAAGCTGAATCACACCCTATCCATGGGTATTGACCGCAGCTGGCGCAGGAAGGCAATCAAATACCTCCTTCCTTTCCACCCCCAACGTATCATGGACGTAGCTACCGGCACCGGTGATTTCGCCATCCTTGCATGTCGCGAACTGCAACCCGATGCTTTGATTGGTACCGACATCTCGGAAGGCATGATGAATGTGGGGCGCGAAAAAGTAAAACGGGCGCACCTCTCGGACAAGATTTCATTTGCCCGGGAGGACTGCACCTCTCTCTCGTTTGCCGATGAGAGTTTCGATGCTGTAACCGTAGCGTTCGGCATCCGCAACTTCGAAGGGCTGGATAAAGGACTGTCCGAAATGTGCCGCGTACTGACGGCCGGCGGACATCTCGTCATACTGGAACTCTCCACACCGGACCGCTTCCCGATGAAACAACTGTTTACCATTTACTCCAAAGTCGTTATCCCCCTGCTCGGTAAATGTATTTCGAAAGACAACAGCGCCTACACCTATCTGCCGGAGAGCATCCGCGCCTTCCCTCAAGGAGAAGTGATGCAGGAAGTTATCCGCAAGGCCGGTTTCAGTGAAGTACACTTCAAGCGGCTCACTTTCGGAATATGCACGTTGTATACAGCCAGAAAATAATCATTAATTCCCCTTTAACACACCCTCATTATGCAGAAATACGGTTTAATAGGTTACCCGTTGAAACATTCCTTTTCCATCGGATATTTCAATGAGAAATTCACGGCAGAAAATATTGATGCAGAATATGTAAATTTCGAAATTCCACGTATCGAGGATTTCATGGAAGTTATCGAGGAAAATCCCAACCTCTGTGGACTGAATGTGACTATCCCTTACAAGGAGCAAGTCATCCCCTACCTGGACGAACTGGACAAAGACACAGCCAAGATAGGCGCCGTCAATGTCATTAAGATTATCCGCCTTTCCAAAGGCAAAGTGAAACTGGTTGGCTACAACTCCGACATCATAGGATTTACACAATCCATAGAACCACTTTTGCAACCACATCACAAAAAAGCCTTGATTCTGGGCACCGGCGGCGCATCGAAAGCCGTATATCGCGGGCTGGAGAACCTGGGTATAAAAAGTACCTTCGTATCACGCGCCAAGAAAGAGGATAAATACCTCACTTATGAGGAACTGACACCGGAAATCATGCAAGAGTACACAGTGATTGTCAACTGTACCCCAGTAGGCATGTATCCCAAAGTGGACTTCTGCCCCAACATTCCTTACGAGCTACTGACTCCCAACCATTTGCTCTACGATTTGTTATATAATCCAAACGAAACCCTCTTCATGAAGAAAGGCCAGGCACAAGGAGCCGTCACCAAGAACGGACTGGAGATGTTGCTGCTGCAGGCCTTTGCTGCATGGGAAATTTGGAATAAATAATGAAGAAAGCCATAAAATATTCGATTCTCGGTCTGGCTGCCCTCTGCACCGTACTGTTGTGCGGAGGGTACTATATGCTGGGCTATTCCCTGAAACCGGACGACCTCGTTTCACGCAGCCGCAACATAGCCGCATCCTACGATTTCATGTACGAGCGCTATCCCGAACTGCACCCCTGGGTGGATAGCCTGATGACCGCAGGAGCACTGAAGGACTTCTACATCGAGAACGACCGCGGAGAGACGCTGCATGCACTCTACGTTGCCGCCGCCCACCCCACCCTCAAAACAGCAGTCATCGTACACGGATATACGGATAATGCCGTGCGCATGCTGATGATAGGCTATCTGTACAGCAAGGAGATGGGGTTCAACATCCTGCTGCCCGACCTTTACGGACACGGGATGAGCGAAGGGAACCATGTACAGATGGGCTGGAAAGACCGGCTCGACGTGTTGCAATGGACCGAGACCGCCGATGAGCTTTTCGGACGCAACCATGCGGACAGCATAGCGTCCCGCAGTACAAAGATGGTAGTACACGGCATCTCCATGGGAGCCGCCACCACCATGATGGTATCCGGCGAAGTGGAACACGGACAATACCAACAGCCATTCATCAAGTGTTTTGTGGAAGACTGCGGTTACACAAGCGTATGGGATGAGTTTCGCGGGGAGTTGAAAGAACAGTTCGGACTGCCCGCTTTCCCCCTACTGCATACTGCAAGCTGGCTTTGCCGGCAGGAGTACGGGTGGGACTTCCGCGAAGCTTCTGCCCTGGAGCAAGTAAAGAAATGTACTTTGCCGATGCTCTTCATCCACGGTGATGCCGACACCTTTGTACCGACGTGGATGGTTTATCCCCTCTATGAAGCCAAGCCCGAACCCAAAGAATTATGGATTGTACCCGGTGCCACACATGCCATGTCTTACAAGGATTATCCGCAGGAATACACCGAGCATGTAAAGAAATTCGTAGGGAAATACATACATTGACGTGATTTTTCCTATCTTCGCCGCAACAAATATTGGTAGTATGAGACGATTTATTTCTATAGCATCCTTCTTATGCCTGCTCTTATCCTTGCAGGCACAAGAAGTCTACACCACTAAGAATATTCCTAAAGTACACCTTCAGGACAAGACACGCTATGTGTGCAACCCAGCCGGAATCCTATCAACGGAGGCATGTGACAATATAGACCGTATGCTCTATGCATTGGAGCAGCAGACTGGTATTGAAACGGTAGTTGCCGTTGTTCCCTCCATCGGACAAGAAGACTGTTTTGATTTCTCACATCAGCTGCTCAATGAATGGGGAGTAGGGAAAAAAGAGAAAAACAACGGTTTGGTCATTCTGCTGGTAACCGACCAACGCTGCATCCAGTTTTATACGGGATACGGCTTGGAAGGGGACCTTCCTGATGCCATCTGCAAACGCATACAGACCAAATACATGATTCCCTATCTGAAAGACGGTAATTGGGATGCCGGAATGGTAGCGGGTGTAAAGGCAGTCTGTTCACGTCTTGACGGCACTATGGTGAATGACACGGAAGAGGAGGATGACCTCTCCGTAGGAGGTATCCTACTGGGGCTTATCGGTTTCCTCGCAGTGGCATCTATTATAGGCATCCTTGCCCAACGCGCTGCCAACAAATGCCCCAACTGCGGACAACATAAATTGCAACGTAGCAGCAGCGTACTCATCTCACGCCGCAATGGAGTGAAAACGGAAGATGTGACCTACACCTGCCGCAATTGCGGACATAAAGTAGTGCGCCGCCAGCAGTCATACGATGAAAATTACCGGGGAGGAGGCGGAGGTGGTCCGGTCATCTTCGGTGGTGGAGGTCTCTTCGGCGGAGGTGGCGGAGGAGGCTTCAGCGGCGGCAGCTTCGGAGGCGGTATGGGAGGTGGCGGTGGAGCCGGTTCCCGGTTCTAACGCCGAGGATGTGTCATCTGTGTGCCATCAACCGTTTTGACACACCTTCGAGGATACTGGAAGAAAATAAAACGTTTACATAGAATATAATTAAATGATTAATAACTGCCTTCCCCTCCTCCCCTCTCTCTATCGGAGAGGAATCGGAGGTGAGGCCTAAAAATGAAAAGTATGAAGAAATCAACCATTATCATTATCGTTGTTATAGCTCTTCTCGCCATTTGGGGGGTAACTGGCTATAACGGACTCGTAACCATGGACGAAAATGTCAGCGGACAATGGTCGAACGTAGAAACCCAATACCAACGCCGTGCCGACCTGATTCCGAACTTGGTGAATACCGTGAAAGGATATGCCACGCACGAGAAGGAAACACTGGAAGGTGTAGTAGAAGCCCGCAGCAAAGCCACTCAAATCAAAGTGGATGCTGCAGACCTTACTCCGGAAAAGCTGGCTGAATATCAGAAAGCACAAGGTGCGGTGACTTCCGCCCTCGGTAAATTGCTTGCCATCACGGAGAACTATCCGGACTTGAAAGCAAATCAGAATTTCCTGGAACTGCAGGCACAGCTGGAAGGTACGGAAAACCGTATCAACGTAGCACGTACCAACTTCAACAATGCAGCCAAGAACTTCAATACAGCCATTCGCCGTTTCCCCAAGAATATCCTTGCCGGTCTCTTCGGTTTTGAGAAACGAGCTTATTTCGAAGCGGCAGAAGGAGCGGAACAAGCTCCCCAGGTACAATTCTGATAAATACACAACTCTATAGCGAGGCACAAAGGCGAGAAACTTTGTGCCTCGCTTTGTGTTGTAGAAGATTAGATGTATCTTTGCACATTCAATTGAACAAACCTATTATCTCATGAGTAATCAACGATACATGATGCGAGGCGTCAGCGCATCAAAGGAAGATGTGCACAACGCCATCAAGAATATCGACAAAGGTATTTTCCCGCAGGCTTTCTGCAAAATTATCCCCGACATTTTGGGCGGTGACCCGGAGTATTGCAACATTATGCATGCCGATGGAGCAGGCACCAAGTCCAGTCTTGCCTATATGTACTGGAAGGAAACCGGCGACCTGGGTGTGTGGAAAGGCATTGCACAAGATGCACTGATTATGAACATCGACGACCTGCTTTGTGTGGGTGCGGTAGACAACATTCTGGTATCCTCTACCATCGGACGTAATAAACTGCTCATCCCCGGCGAAGTAATCTCAGCCATCATCAACGGTACGGATGAACTGCTTGCCGAACTCCGCGAAATGGGAGTAGGCGTTTATGCCACCGGTGGCGAAACAGCCGATGTGGGCGACCTTGTACGTACCATTATCGTAGACTCGACAGTGACCTGCCGCATGAAGCGCTCAGATGTTATAGACAATGCCAATATCCGTCCGGGCGATGTGATTGTAGGTCTGGCATCTTACGGAAAGGCTACTTATGAGAAAGAATACAATGGCGGTATGGGCAGTAACGGACTGACCAGCGCACGCCACGATGTATTCTCCAAATACCTGGCAGAGAAATACCCTGAAAGCTATGACAAGGCTGTACCCGAAGAGCTGGTATACAGTGGCAAGCTAAAACTGACAGACAGTGTCGAAGACAGTCCGCTGGATGCAGGAAAGCTGGTACTTTCCCCCACCCGCACCTACGCACCGGTAGTTAAGAAACTGCTTGATGCGCTCCGTCCCCAAATCCACGGTATGGTACACTGCTCGGGCGGCGCACAAACCAAGGTACTGCACTTTGTGGGAGACAACTGCCGTGTCATCAAAGACAATCTCTTCCCCGTTCCACCGTTGTTCAAGACCATCAAGGAGCAGAGCGATACGGACTGGAGCGAAATGTACAAGGTGTTCAATATGGGGCATCGCCTGGAAGTGTACCTCTCTCCCGAACATGCAGAAGAGGTGATTGCTATTTCGAAGAGTTTCAACATTGATGCACAGATTGTAGGCCGCGTGGAAGAAAGCGACAAGAAAGAACTGATTATCAAGAGCGAATTCGGAGAGTTCAAGTATTAAATATATGGCAGACAACAATACCATACTCGAAAAGCTGGAAGGGCTTGTCGCCCGCTTCGAAGAAGTGTCGACCTTGATTACAGACCCGGCAGTGATTGCGGACCAGAAGCGTTACGTCAAGCTCACCAAAGAATATAAAGAACTGGGCGACCTGATGAATGCCCGCAAAGAGTACATGCAAGTACTGGGCGGCATAGAAGAAGCCAAAGAAATTATCGCCAACGAAACAGACCAGGAAATGCGGGAAATGGCACGCGAAGAGCTGGATGCCTGCCAAACCCGCCAACCGGAACTGGAAGAGCAGATAAAGCTGCTGCTCGTCCCCGCCGACCCGCAGGATGGCCGTAATGCCATCCTCGAAATTCGTGGCGGCACGGGTGGTGACGAAGCGGCAATCTTTGCCGGCGACCTCTTCCGCATGTACACCAAGTACTGCGAATCCAAGGGATGGAGAATGGAGATATCCAGTGCCAACGAAGGTGCAGCCGGCGGTTTCAAGGAAATTGTCTGCTCCGTGACGGGCGACAATGTATACGGCACACTGAAATATGAATCGGGCGTGCACCGCGTGCAGCGCGTACCGGCCACAGAAACGCAAGGACGGGTACACACCTCAGCTGCCAGCGTAGCCGTGCTTCCCGAAGCCGAAGAGTTCGACGTAGTTATCAACGAAGGTGAAATCAAGTGGGACACCTTCCGAAGCGGTGGTGCCGGCGGTCAGAACGTGAACAAGGTGGAATCCGGCGTGCGCCTGCGCTACAACTGGAAGAATCCCAACACAGGCATAGTCGAAGAAATCCTCATCGAATGTACCGAGACGCGCGACCAGCCCAAGAACAAGGAACGCGCCCTCTCGCGCTTGCGTACCTTCATCTACGACAAGGAACACCAGAAGTACATCGACGACATCGCCTCCAAGCGTAAGACGATGGTCAGTACTGGCGACCGCTCCGCCAAGATACGCACCTACAACTATCCGCAAGGACGCATCACGGACCACCGCATCAACTACACCATCTACAATCTCGCCGCCTTCATGGACGGAGACATCCAAGACTGCATCGACCACCTGATTGTGGCGGAAAATGCAGAAAGACTGAAAGAGAGCGAACTGTAAGGCAGTGATAAGTAACCCGTAACTAAAAAATAATATGAACAAACAGCAATTATTCGAGAACATCAAGCGCAAGAAGTCATTCCTTTGCGTAGGTCTTGACACCGACATCAAGAAAATACCCGAACATCTTCTGAAAGAGGAAGACCCTATATTCGCTTTCAACAAAGCCATCATCGACGCTACTGCCGACCTCTGCATCGCCTACAAGCCCAATCTGGCATTTTATGAGAGCATGGGCGTGAAAGGCTGGATAGCTTTCGAGAAAACCGTAAACTACATCAAGCAGAACTATCCCGACCAATTCATCATCGCCGACGCCAAACGCGGTGACATCGGGAACACCTCTGCCATGTATGCCCGTACCTTCTTCGAAGAGCTGGATATAGATTCCGTAACCGTAGCTCCCTACATGGGCGAAGACAGTGTGACCCCGTTCCTTACGTACGAAGGCAAATGGGTAATCCTGCTTGCGTTGACCAGCAACAAAGGCTCACACGACTTCCAGCTGACGGAAGACACCAACGGCGAACGCCTCTTCGAAAAAGTGCTCCGCAAATCCCAGGAGTGGGCCAGTGACGAACAGATGATGTACGTAGTAGGCGCCACACAAGGCCGCGCCTTCGAAGATATCCGCAAGATTGTTCCCGAACACTTCCTATTGGTTCCCGGCGTAGGCGCACAAGGCGGCTCCCTGGAAGAAGTCTGCAAGTATGGCATGAACAAGACTTGCGGCCTGATTGTCAACTCCAGCCGTGGCATCATCTACGTGGACAAGACAGAGAACTTCGCCGCCGCCAGCCGAAAAGCAGCCCAAGAAGTGCAGGCACAGATGGCGGAAGAGTTGAAAAAAGTGATTAACGACTAACGCTTAATGTTCGAAAGAAAGATTATCAACGACCCTGTCTTCGGGTTCATCAACATACCAAAGGGGTTGTTGTACGATGTTGTACGACATCCCCTTTTGCAACGTCTAAACCGTATCAAGCAACTGGGGTTGTCCTCTGTCGTATATCCCGGTGCGCAGCATACACGGTTCCAACACTCTTTGGGAGCCTTCTACCTAATGAGTGAGGCCATCCAGCAACTTGCCACCAAAGGAAACTTTATCTTCGACAGCGAAGCCGAAGCTGTGGAAGCCGCTATCCTGATGCACGACATCGGCCACGGCCCCTTCTCCCACGTACTGGAAAATACCATCGTGCAGGGCGTCTCCCACGAAGACATCTCCTTGATGCTGATGGAACGTATCAACAAGGAAATGAACGGACAGTTGACACTCGCCATTCAAATTTTCAAGGATGAATACCCCAAGCGCTTCCTGCACCAACTGGTAAGCGGGCAACTGGATATGGACCGCCTGGACTACCTGCGCCGCGACAGCTTCTATACCGGAGTGACCGAAGGCAACATTGGCTCCGCCCGCATTATCAAGATGCTGGATGTAAAGGATGACCACCTGGTAGTAGAGTCCAAAGGCATCTATTCTATTGAGAACTTCCTCACTGCCCGCCGCCTGATGTACTGGCAAGTCTATCTGCACAAAACCTCCGTTGCCTACGAGAAAATGCTGATTAGCACCCTGCTCCGCGCCAAGGAACTGGCAAGCCGCGGCATAGACCTCTTTGCCTCACCCGCCTTGAAATTCTTTCTATACAACGACATCAGCCGGGAGGCATTCTACAACAATCCCGAATGTTTGGAGAATTTCATTCAGTTGGACGATAATGACATCTGGACTGCCCTCAAGGTATGGAGCCGCCATTCGGACAAGGTTTTGTCCACCTTGAGCGCCGGCATGATTAACCGAAACATCTTCAAAGTCGAGATTTCTACCGAACCTATTAGTGAGGAACGGAAAAAAGAACTAACTTTGCAAATCAGTGAACAACTGAACATCCCTCTCTCCGAAGCGAGATATTTCATCTCTACCCCCAGCATCGAGAAGAATATGTACGACGAGGCAGATGACAGTATTGACATCCTCTACAACGACGGCAGCATCAAGAATATTGCCGAAGCATCGGATATGCTCAATATCTCTCTTCTGTCCAAGAAAGTAAAAAAGTACTACTTATGCTACCAACGTTTGCATAGATAAGTATAAAATATTCACCTCAGGACAAGGAAATATAAAAAAAAAGTCCGTTATTTGCGTTTTGAAACCATCTAACAAGAATAAGACATGGAGTTCTCTGCTAAACAAATTGCAACATTTATCCAAGGAGAAATTGTTGGAGACGAGAATGCTACCGTTCACACCTTTGCGAAAATCGAAGAGGGAATACCGGGAGCCATCTCCTTTCTATCCAACCCCAAATATACCCCCTACATATACGAAACCCAATCAAGCATTGTTCTGGTAAACAAGGACTTTGTTCCGGAACAAGAAGTGAAAGCCACCCTGATTAAAGTGGACAATGCGTATGAAAGTCTTGCTAAATTGCTAAATCTTTATGAGCAAAGCAAGCCAAAGCGGGTGGGAATTGACTCTCTGGCCTTTGTTGCCGAGACAGCTAAAATTGGCAAGGATGTTTACATTGCGCCTTTTGCCTGCATTGGCGAATACGCAGAGGTGGGAGACAATACGGTCATTCATCCGCACGTCACGATTGGCAGCGGTGCCAAAGTGGGCAATGACTGTATTATTTACGCTAACTCCACCATCTACCACGATTGCCGGGTAGGAAACCACTGCATCCTGCACTCCGGTTGCGTTATCGGTGCAGACGGTTTCGGCTTCGCCCCCACTTCCGAGGGCTATGAAAAAATACCGCAAATAGGTATCACTATCCTGGAAGACCATGTGGAAATCGGTGCCAACACGTGTGTGGACCGTGCTACTATGGGAGCCACCATCGTACATAGCGGTGTGAAACTGGATAATTTGATTCAGGTGGCACACAATGATGAAATAGGCTCCCACACCGTAATGGCGGCGCAAGTAGGTGTAGCAGGTTCTACCAAGATAGGAGAATGGTGCATGTTCGGCGGGCAGGTAGGCATTGCAGGTCATATTCATATTGGCAACAAAGTGAACCTTGGCGCACAGTCTGGTGTTCCCAGTAGCATAAAGGACGGTAGCCAGCTTATCGGTACCCCTCCTATGGAGCTGAAACAATATTTCAAGGCATCCATCGCACAAAGAAGTTTGCCGGAAATGCAAGTGGAACTGCGCCAGCTCCGCAAAGAATTGAATGAACTTAAACAACTATTAAATAAGTAACCAATGTTAAAACAAAAGACTCTAAAAGATAGCTTTTCGCTTAGTGGAAAAGGTCTTCATACGGGACTTGACCTAACCGTTACTTTCAATCCTGCTCCGGATAACCATGGATACAAAATCCAACGTATCGACTTGGAAGGACAGCCTACCTTCGATGCCGTTGCAGACAACGTATCCGAAACTACCCGTGGAACTGTAATCTCCAAAAACGGAGTAAAGGTGAGCACAGTGGAGCATGGTATGGCAGCCCTCTATGCATTGGGTATCGATAACTGCTTGATACAGCTAAACGGACCGGAATTTCCCATTCTGGACGGAAGCGCCCAATATTATGTCAACGAAATAGAGCGCGTAGGCACTGTAGAACAAAATGCCGTAAAAGATTTCTATATCATCAAGTCCAAAATTGAATTCCGTGACGAAACAACCGGCTCTTCCATCATCGTGTTGCCGGACGAGAACTTCAGCTTGAATGTATTGGTATCATACGATTCCAACATCCTCCCCAACCAGTTTGCAACGCTGGAGGACATGACGAAGTTCAAGGATGAAATCGCCGCAAGCCGTACTTTCGTGTTTGTACGCGAAATTGAGCCGTTGCTGCAAGCCGGTCTTATCAAGGGCGGCGACCTTGACAATGCGATTGTTATTTACGAACGCGAAATGTCCCAGGAGAACTATGACAAGCTGGCCGACGTGATGGGTGTTCCTCATATGGACGCCAAACAATTGGGATATATCAACCACAAACCTTTGGTGTGGCCCAATGAATGCGCCCGCCACAAGTTACTTGATGTCATCGGTGACCTGGCCTTGATAGGCAAGCCCATCAAGGGCCGTATCATCGCTACCCGCCCGGGACACACTATCAACAATAAGTTCGCCCGCCAGATGCGCAAGGAAATCCGTTTGCACGAAATACAAGCCCCTACCTACGACTGCAACCGCGAACCGATTATGGATGTAAACCGCATCCGCGAACTTCTGCCTCACCGTTACCCGATGCAATTGGTGGACAAAGTCATAGAAATAGGTGCCAACTACATTGTAGGTGTCAAGAACGTAACTTCCAACGAACCTTTCTTTCAGGGACACTTCCCGCAGGAACCCGTAATGCCCGGTGTGTTGCAGATAGAGGCAATGGCACAGACGGGAGGTTTGCTTGTACTGAATTCAGTGGACGAACCGGAACGTTACTCCACCTACTTCATGAAGATTGACGGTGTGAAATTCCGCCAGAAAGTGGTACCGGGAGACACGCTCATCTTCCGTGTAGAGCTGATGGCCCCCATACGCCGCGGCATCTCCACCATGAAAGGTTATGTGTTCGTAGGCGAAAAGGTGGTCTGCGAAGCAGAGTTTATGGCACAAATAGTTAAGAACAAATAATAAAATTTACGATTAGACTATTTACGATTTACGATTCAAATTACTCGTGAGAATTATCACATTCGGATAAAATCGTATATACAGTAAATCGCAAGTATTCTCAATCGTAAATCGTAAATAGCTAAATCGTAAATAATATGATAAGTCCCTTAGCGTATATTCATCCCGAAGCTAAAATCGGGGAAAACGTAGAGATTGCTCCTTTTGTTTTCATTGACAAGAATGTGGTAATCGGTGATAACAACAAGATTATGGCAAACGCCAACATTCTGTACGGTGCACGCATCGGTAATGGAAACACCATTTTCCCGGGAGCCGTTATCGGTGCCATTCCCCAGGATTTAAAGTTCAGAGGGGAGGAAAGCACTGCTGAAATCGGAGACAACAATATCATACGTGAAAACGTAACTGTCAACCGCGGTACAGCTGCCAAAGGCAGAACCATCGTCGGCAATAACAATCTCCTAATGGAAAGTGTGCACGTGGCGCACGATGCCCTGATAGGCAACGGCTGTATCATTGGCAACTCTACAAAAATGGCGGGTGAAATTGTCATCGACGATTATTCCATCATCAGCGCCAATGTACTGATGCACCAATTCTGCCATGTGGGCGGTTATGGTATGATACAGGGCGGCTGCCGTTTCAGCAAGGACATCCCGCCGTACATCATTGCCGGACGCGAGCCTATCTGCTATGCGGGAATCAATGTGGTAGGGTTACGCCGCCGTGGCTTCTCCAACGAGACCATCGAGAAAATCCATGATGCCTATCGTATTATCTATCAAGGCGGTCTGAACAATACGGATGCCTTGAAGAAAATCGAGGATGAAATGGAAATGACACCGGAAATAAGCTATATCGTAAACTTTATACGTGAATCAGCCCGCGGCATTATCCCCGCAGGAAAATGAAAAACGTATGATTTACACAAAATCAGAAGTCAGAAATCATAAATTATAAATCATCATGATCTACAGATTTACAATCATCTCTGATGAGGTGGACGATTTTGTCAGAGAAATACAGATAGACCCGGAAGCTACCTTTTATGACTTCCATGAAGCGATTCTAAAGTCGGCAGGCTACACCAACGACCAGATGACTTCTTTCTTCATTTGCGATGATGACTGGGAAAAAGAGAAAGAAATTACGCTGGAAGAAATGGACGACAATCCGGAAATGGACAGTTGGGTGATGAAAGAGACCCAGCTGAGCGAACTGGTTGAAGACGAGAAGCAGAAACTTCTCTATGTATTCGATTATATGACTGAACGCTGCTTCTTCATCGAGCTTTCTGAAATCATTACCGGAAAAGAAATGAAAGGCGCCAAATGCACCAAGAAAGCGGGTGAAGCTCCCAAGCAGACCGTTGACTTTGAAGAAATGGCAGCTGCCGGCGGTTCCCTGGATTTGGACGAAAACTTTTACGGCGACCAAGACTTCGATATGGAAGATTTCGACAAAGAGGGTTTCGGCGGTTTGGACGAAGCCGGGAACTCCTTCGAAGAAGAAAAATATTAAACAGACATTATTCCCCTTCAGAAAGGCGCGGATTGTTATGGTTCGCGCCTGAATTTTATACCCGCATGCACACCCTAATCGTACTTATCGGCCCCACCGGAGTAGGCAAAACAGAATTAAGCCTCCGATTGGCAGAACATTTCCATACTTGTATCGTCTCGGCCGATTCGAGACAACTCTATGCAGATTTAAAGATAGGCACGGCTGCCCCTACACCGGAGCAGCTGCAACGGGTACAGCATCACTTCGTCGGTACCCTAAAGCTGACAGACTATTACAGTGCCGCCCAATACGAAGCGGAAGTGATGAAGCTGCTGGAAGACTTGTTTACAAAGCATAACACCATACTGCTGACCGGAGGCTCAATGATGTATGTAGATGCAGTCTGTAAAGGCATTGACGACATTCCGACCGTAGATGCCGATACACGCCAGCTCATGCTGCACAAATACGAAACAGAAGGTCTGGAAAGACTTTGTGCGGAACTTAAGCTGTTGGACCCGGAATATTACAAAATAGTAGATTTGAAAAACCCAAAACGCGTAGTCCATGCTTTGGAAATCTGCTATATGACGGGCAAGACCTACACTTCCTTCCGCACCCAACAAAAGAAAGAACGCCCCTTCCGTATTATCAAAATAGGATTAACGCGTGACCGGGAAGAGCTTTATGAACGCATCAACTGCCGGGTGGACCAAATGGTGGAAGAGGGTTTGGTGGAAGAAGCGCGCATGGTCTATCCGCATAAAAGTCTAAATTCCCTGAATACAGTAGGCTACAAAGAAATATTCAAGTACCTGGACGGCGAATGGACATTACCCTTTGCCATTGAGAAGATAAAGCAGAACTCACGCATCTATTCCCGTAAGCAAATGACCTGGTTCAAACGGGACGAGGAAATCCGCTGGTTCCACCCGGAGCAGGAAAGGGAAATACTGGAATACTGTCATTGCTCCATCAAAGGCGTATAAGCCTTTCGGACAAGTGCTTCCACATCTTGATAAAGCTTCTGCATTTCTTGAGAATCAATGCTTCCTTGCTGTCTCCAACTGTCCAACAATGGGCATGTACGGCGAAACACCTCCGCCTCCACCGGAACAAGCTGTTGCATATAGCCGTTATTCTCCATATTGTACAGTTTTTCCCAATTCAGATAACGATTGGTTCCCATCCCCTGATTGTAACAGAAGACATTATTGGAAAGCCGGAGTGACCAATCACTGAGCGGAGCGGCAGCACACGCCTTGTCCCAACATACCATCGAAAGCAGAAATTTATCCGCATCCTTCACCCAAAGTGGCACGGCAATGCCCGTAGGAGGATATCCCAGCATTGTCCACATCGTAGTAAGTTCCGCCTTCTCACCCGGTTTTACGCCCTGCACCACAATGGAACAAGAAGTGCTGTTACGGGGAATAAAATCCTGGTCGACAAACCAACCGGAACCTTGCGGGCGATTAAACTTCCCGCTCCTCAAATCAATATCGAGCATGCCATTGCGAAACGAACGTGAAAGATCATTGAAGATACCCTGTGGCGTAATTCCCCCCATTGCAGAAGCTCTCATCAGTACCCGGTCTGCCTCCATATAGCGTACATAACCCGCTCCCCGGTTCACCTCACCGGCAAAAGAAAAGTTCGTACGGGCAATGTAACCGTAAGGAGCATCCTTCGGATCATTGGCATCATACATCGTATATTTATAGTAATCCACCTCAAACATGGCGGCACCGCCTTTGGCATCAATCACGCCAAAATTGGCTTCTATCAGGCTGGGCTTGGTGATGGTATCAAGAAAATGGCAGAAGTCCTCCACCGTGGCACAAACCTCCAAAGCACGGTAGATAATCCTCCCGTTGGCTGCCCCCCGTTCTTCCCCATCTTTCACTTCCACCAGATTGTAGGATTGGGTGTTCATCAAGGCAAAACCAACGGAGTTTGTACCCATCCATGCCTCTTTCAAGGCAGGAAAGTTAGCACTATTCACATCGGCAATGAAGTTATACTTCTCCCCTTTTATATAAGCAACATGATTTCGCAGATAGTCCGTATCACGGTTTTTCCATAGCAACGGACGGCCGTCAGGAGTAACCTTTCCAGAAACGACGGCAGATGTACAAGCCAGAACCGGCTCAGCAGTGAGTGCCGCAAGCAGTCCCAATATTAAAAAAAGATGTTTTATCATAACCTTCCCCTTCCTTAGATTTATATTCGCAAAGGTATGATAATCTGTGAAAGAGCAAAAGAAATCCTCTGAAATCCTTATCCCCTATTCATCAAGAAAGAATTATTCGCTGACAAGTTTCTGCAACTTATCCTGCATATACCGAAGTTTCGCAGTTCCAGTACCTTGTTCTATATGGCGGATAATGCCTTTCTTATCCACCAGTATAGTGACCGGCATACCGCTCACATGAAAGGTCTCGAAGAAAAACAAGTCATCGGCTATCTGGGTAAAGAGAAAAGGACGGCTCTCTACAATTTTCTTTATTTGTGCAGCACTGTCAAAAGTCGTAGCAAGATAGGTTACATCAGGATAGACTTCCATCCATTTGTTCAGCTCCGGCATTTCACGGATACAAGGACTACAGCCGGTATACCAGAAGTTCAGGACCATAGGACGTCCCGTCACATCGGTATTGCTCCACTCCTTCCCTTCCGTATCTTTCACTTTAAAATCCGGGAAAGCCTTCCCTATCCATTCTTCCTTCTTCAAAGTCTGCACGGCACCGCTTATCGGCCATTTCTTCCCCATCCCTCCGCGGTAACTCATCAAGAAGGCTTCCGCACCAAGGACCTCTTCGGCAGGAGTGGCGTATTTTCTTACATCCTCAGGCAGCGCAAAGCCTTTGCGCAAACGGAGTTCCGTAACCTCGTGTCCCACGCCGTCCTCATGTGTAATGAAGGTTGCCACATTGTCCGAACTCACACAAGGCGGCATGCCTTCGAAGAAAAGCCCGTCCACCAAATAATATTTCTTACCGGCTGTCTGGGCAGAGCAAAGCCCTGCCCCCACAGCTATCAGAATTAGAAACAAAGAGAGAATTTTCTTTATCATAGTTGTTAGAGACTATTCATTTTTTAGTGTAATCGTAAGCTTGGGTCGTGCCTTCACTTTGCCGGTAGCCATGCCTATATACGAAGCAACCAATACAGCATCCTTAGAAGGTACAGAAAGGACAAAATTACCATTGACATCGGTAACGCTTCCCGTAGTGGTACCTTCTATCAGAACAGCCGCACCAATAATAGGCTCGCCCTGCTCATCCACCACTTTGCCTTCCACTTTCATATTACCTTGAACGGAAGTCTTTTCTACAGCTTTAGTTTTTTTAGTAGCAATGTAAATCTCACCTTTTCCACCTGCCTCTTTCTTCACCTCAATGCTCTCAATATTCTCCGCAGGTATTAAATCATCGATAGTTTTAGTACCCAAATCAACCTTTTCTCCATCAATATAAATAGTCTTCGTTAAATCAAGACTACCGTTATGCTGTACTTTAGCGTTCTCTGTCACCTCTTTATCCCGACGGATAACTATACCTGGAGTTCCTTGTTTCAAGGTTATCAAAAGAACACCATTCTTTCCCTTTTCTCCATATAATTCCGTGGCAGATTTATCTTTCAAAACCGTTACACGCTCTATCTTATTAGGATCCAATGCACTCATGACAGATGGCGTCACCTCTTTTCCATCCACAATATACAGTGGTTCTTTCCCATTACCTGCATATCCTTCAACTGTAATACCATTGGCAGAAGAAGTTTTCTCAAGTTTGTCATCATCCAAACTGAACATCACCGGAACCGTATATTTCACCGCCACCGGCTGCCCCTTCTGTCTCCCTGGTTTCCACTTCGGCATATTACTTATCAAACGCAACGCTTCAGCATCCATATCCTTATCTACAGAACGGAGAAGTTTCGGTTCCTTGATACTTCCATCTTTATCCACCACAAATTGGACAGTCACACGCCCTTGCGTACCTTTCTCTTTGGCAGATGCCGGATAGCGCATATTGTCTTTCAGATAACTCATAAGAGCACTCATTCCACCTCCAGGAAATTCCGGCATCTCCTCTGCCACCTCGAAGACCAGAGTTCCCTTCAACCGCTTGCGGACTTCCGCCGGTACATACTTCACATCGGCAGGCTTCGTAGTGTCACCTGCACTTTCCGCCACTTTTGTTTCTACAATTGCAGCCAAATCGTTAACTTTGACGCTTGAAATCTTCTCCACTTTATCGGAGACTTCGGGACGGGCAAAAGCTGTCACTGCAATGGCAGCTACCGGAAGTACATAAAGATACTTCAAACGTGCCCACGGGCTTGATTTTTCTTTTAACATCATAGTGATACGTTTTTTAAGTTTACTGTGATTAAAGCTGTTGGCCATAGAGTAGAGCCTTGTGCCGACAGCTTTTTTTATTAATAATAGTTGATACTGTTTTGCATCCACACCCTCCTTTATCACCGTTTCATCCGCTTCAAACTCATGGATATTCTGCAATTCCTGCTTCAGGAGCCATGATGCCGGATTGAACCACTGAAAGAAAATGCAGACATCAGCCACCAGCAAGTCCCAGGAATGGCGGTTATGGATATGGGCAAGCTCGTGGATAAGGATTTCCCGTCCGTTCTCCTCCAAGTCTTTCCGTGAAATGACAATATATCCCATCCAACTGAACGGAGCGATGTCACAGTTGTGTACAATCAAAGTAACGCGCTCTTTCCTGCCCGGTAAGTAGCTGCCGATATCCTCTTTTTTACCCGATTTCAGCAACATCAGTAACCGTACCAACGAATATACGTTGCGGAAGGCAAAGAAAACGATTCCTGCCAGATAGACAAGCAGCGCCACTTGTATCCAGGTGACTGTTGCCGTTTCAGTCCTTGCTCCGGCCTCAGTGGCATTCACTGCATCCGCCATCATCAGCAACTGCTCCAATGTCAGCATCGTCTGGTGCACTTCCGTCTCCTGCTTCACACTTACCTCTACCAAAGGCAATAGGCAGGACAACAGCAAAATGCCCAACAATGAAAAACGGTTGAAACGATGAAACGTCTCGCGTGCCAGCAACAAGCGATAAAACAAATAGAATATCGCCAGGCAAACAGAAGATTTGAGTATATAAACAAAAAACAGACCCATGGTATTATTTACTATTTAGGGATTTACGATTTACTATTTACAGTTACTTGGTCAGTTCATTCCGTAGCATCTCCACTCCGGGAAATCCGGTTGCTTTGTAGGAAATATCTCCTTCACGGTTCACGACGAAATAGGTCGGGATACCCGGATATTCGTACAGCTTTGCCAATGCCGTACTTTGCTCATTGCTAATGCGACAGTGAATACCGGGTATATCCGGTATCATTACTTTCCATTTTCCTTCAGGAGATGTTTCGTCGACAATATATAGATAAACCACCTCTTTCAGCTCCTCTTTCAACGGTTTCAGGCTTTTCATGGCCCGCATACAAGGACCACACCAGGTGTTCCACATATCCACCAGTACCATCTTGCCACGATAAGGACGAGTAATGACCTGCAACAAACTGTCTGCCGCTACCTCCTTTTCCACCTCAACAATCTTATATCCGGTCTTTCCCTTAGTAGCTTCCAACTCTGATTTCAGTTCGGCTTCAATCCTCCCGTTTCTCATCAGGAACAATTGCCTGAGGTCGGGAGAAGCGATGCTGTCCACCGTCCGACGCTCTTCCTCAGTCAAAGGCATGTACTTGCTCAGATTACGGGAAGCACGCCCGGCAAGAAGCATGTCCGGCCAAAGAGGGTCTTGCACAAACTTATCCCGGAAATTTCCGGTAGCGGTCTTCACAAAGTCCGTATAATAATTGTAATATTTCTGTTCGGGGGTATGCAGAATATCCAGTTGCAGTATTTCCTTGAAGTATGAGGTACTGTCCACCGTCATGTCCGCCCTTTTCACCCCCTTCCTGCCCGAAAACATCGGGGCATAACTAAGGTTACTCTTGTAATTATAGATAAGGCTGAACAGATTCATATCCAGATTTGCCCGGATATAAGTACGGCAAGCCTGGCTCATATCCTTGTTTTTTACAAGTTTCTTTTGCACATCTTCATAATGCCTGAACAGATACTTTTTATATGCCTGCGGAGTCATCCCACAAATATCTGCATAAAAATCATCAGTTCCCGATAAGCTTTTCATTTCACCGAACCGCAGCAACTCGGTATTCAGACCGGCATAGTCTCCTTCAAACCAAACACGGCTATCCGTTACACCATCCCTTTTCCGGCTTAAAAGACGGCTTTGCGAATAGAATATTTCAGGCAGATTGATTGTGACATCCAGTTCTCCACCCGGAACGAGAAACAATTCTATTTTCGAACGGGATATCCACAGCGTAGCACCGCTCGGCAACAGCACCTCCGTCTCATAGCGGAACGTGCCATCCTCCGCTATCTTCAAGTCCTTACCGGTGAAATACATGAAGAACCAAGGCGAGTCATAGTAGCGTAACGTCACTCCATACTCTGGTTTATACCCCAATATCCGCCCCTTTATGACAGTCTTTCCCACATTCAGTTCCGGTCCGGGCAATGGCAAAACCTCATCCGGTTTCTTATTCCGCAAACGTTCGGGAATATCCACCCGAGGTTTCTCTCCGTTGAGCTGTATACCATAAATTATCCATCCTTCATCACTACCCGGCATCTCTACGAAATCAAAGCTCTCAGTATCCATCGGAAGCGGACTAAACTTCAAAACAGCAGCCATTTCACCGGAAGCGGGAATATGCGTCCACTCATCCCTGGCAAAACCGGTATTTCCCAAATATCCGTAATCCTTTCCGGATGCCCGCAACACAGCTGTCGAATCAATCCTGACCTTATCGCCCTGCATACCATAAAGCCTTACCGCCAGCCAGGTCGTATCTTTTCCAAGCGTCACTTGCTCCACTTCAATGCTACGCGTATTGCATGCCATGAAATAGGGTACCTCTACGATTTTCTTTGCCTGCAATCCGCAGCAAATACTTACCAGCAGCAAACAAACCAATCCGATATTTTTCATAAGCCAGAGTTATTAGAGTCTCAACAATCTCAGTCCCTTCCCTTTTCCACGTCTTGTATCAACTGCTTCAATTCTTCCAAGGATATATCCTCTTCCTTCACCAAAGACGACACTGCGCTGAGGTAGGAATTATTGAAATATTTACTGATAACGTTCTTCAGTGTCCGCTTGCGAAAATCCTCCTCGCTGACCACCGCATAATACTGATAGGTGTTACCATATGTATGATGGCTCAGGAATCCCTTATCCTCCAATCCCCTCACAATGGTGGACAAAGTATTGAAATGGGGTTTCGGCTCTTCATAGAATGCCAGCATTTCCTTCACAAACAAGGGTCCTTTTTCCCAGAAAAAGCCCATGATTTCTTCTTCTTTTGCAGTCAATCCTTTCATAACATTCTTTGTTTTCTGCAAATAACTAAATTATTTAGTTCAAAAACTAATTTCTCTCGTTAAATAAAACTAAAGCTTTTAGTTTATCCGGCAAACACCACTCTCCAACCATCTCCCGACAAGCAAAATACCTACTAATAGTGATTGCAGTTCTCGGATAAAAGCCGTTACTTTGCGCACGAATTAAAGAATTAAAAACAATAACATACAATGAATGAGCAACATAAGTACCGCTCCACGGACAAGATGAGTGACCTCATCTGTGACAATTACTCCTTATTAATGGTGATGAGCCGCTTCGGACTGTCATTAGGATTCGGAGACAAGAGCGTGAAGGACGTCTGCGAAGCGCAAGGCGTAGATTGCCCCACATTCCTCGCCGTAGCCAACTTTATCAGCGAAGAACAATACTCTTACAGCGGCAATGAAAGTGACTTTTCCATTCCCGCCCTTATGGATTATCTGAAGCGTGCCCACACGTATTTCCTCGACTTCAACCTGCCGGCCATCCGCCGCAAACTCATCGAAGCCATCGATTGTTCCAGTACAAACGATGTAGCCTACCTCATCCTGAAGTTCTTCGATGAATATGCCAAGGAGGTACGCCGCCACATGGAATATGAAAACCAGGCCGTATTCACCTATGTAGAGCAATTGCTCCAAGGCAGACTATCGGACGAATACAACATCGCCACTTTTGCCAGCAAACATAATCAGATAGACACCAAACTGAAAGAGCTGAAGAACATCATCATCAAATACTACCCGGAAAAGGAGAACAACAATCTCCTAAATGCGGTCTTGTTCGATATATTCAACTGCGAACAAGACCTTGCCACCCACTGCCAGGTAGAAGATTATATGTTTGTTCCCGCCGTAGCGCAAATAGAAAGGAAACTGAAAAATGAACAATAATACTTCTTTGAAGATTGTCATTGCAGAAACTTCGGTCATCATCCGGAGTGGTCTGACGGCTGTTTTGAAGCGTATTCCCAACTTGAATGCACACCCTATTGAGGTTTCTTCTCCGGAATCGCTGCAAAACTATATTCACATGCATCCGGCAGACATTATCATCATCAACCCCACTTTCGGTGGCTGGTTCGACCTGCCCGCCTTCAAGGCAGAACACGGAAAATCCGGCATCAAGTACATTGCTATGGTATGCTCCGTCATTGACAACAACATATTGAAGGAATATGACGAGAACTTCGCCATGTGCGATGACATAGATGTCATCACCTCCAAAATCAACCACTTGCTGCACACCGAGGAGGAAGAGGAAAAAGACAGCGAACAAGAAACCCTGAGCCAGCGCGAAAAAGAAATCATCACCTGCGTTGTGAAGGGCATGACCAACAAAGCCATCGCCGACAAACTCTACCTCTCCATTCATACTGTCATTACCCATCGCCGTAACATTGCACGCAAACTGCAGATACATTCTCCGGCAGGGCTTACCATCTACGCTATTGTGAACAAGCTGGTGGAATTGGGCGACATCAAGGACTCTCTATAAGGTTCTTCCGGCAACTGTTTCCCTACCCACTACGGCCTATAGGGAAAAAACGGATGAATCCCTTGCAAAAGTATTCTCCCCCATACGGGAAAAGGCCTCTGGCTATTGATTAAGGTTTATCTTGTGACTGGCGATATACATCTTTAGCGTAAAGATGTATATCTTCAGCATAGAGATGTGCATCTTCAGGCTGAAGACAAAGCTCATCCCCTATGTCAGCCCTCCCCATGCTATGGCTCAAGCAGTCTGACAAGTAGCCTTAACCAACCTTGCCCACAGTATCCGCCACGCCATACACAAATCCCCACTTCACGATATCACATCGGAAAGTGGGGATCCTTTTATCTTCATAAAAGTGGTTACGTAATTATGACTAACTAATTCATTCAAATCTGATGTTGCAAAGATAAGGCATCGGCAGACAGTGCGCAATCGCTCAAATTAGGTATAATGAAAAAAGCCAGTCATTATAAATAGGTAGAACCACCCGTAAATCAAGCATTGGCATAGCTATGCATTCCTCCAAGGATGTAGTTCACCCCAAAATAGGTCATCAGGACTGTCAGAAAGGCGACAATCATATAGATGTGGAAGAATAACGGCCTGCGGAAAATGCGTAGGCTGCGCGCATGGAACGCCGCTCCATAAACCATAAAGGTAATCAGCGCCCATACTTCCTTCGGGTCCCAAGCCCAATATCGCCCCCAAGAAGCATTGGCCCAAACCGCACCCAGAAAAATACCGGCTCCCAAAAAGAAAACGGCGGGATAAAGCAGCAATCGGCTGAGCAGCATCAACATCCGGGCTGAACGGCGAAGACACAATGCCAGTATGCCGTTCAGCATCATAAAGGCAAACAAAGCATAAGACATCATTATCAACGACACATGCGTACTGAGCCATGGAGAAACAAGCACGGGCATCAAGGGAGTGATTTGGGGATTCATCTGTCCCAAATAAGACACTAGCAAGGCAAAACCGGACAGCAAAAAGCCGAAAGGCACCATAAACGGGAAGCGCCGCCGAAACAGACAAGCCAGGAACAGCGCACACAATGCCATGAACTGCATCGTTTCGTATCCGTTGCCCAACGGTATTCGCCCACCGATGTACCACCTCAGGCCATACCCGAAGAGCTGAAAGAGAAACGCCGCATAAAGAGAAAACGGGAAAAAAGTATCTGCCAAACGCGAAGAGAAAGAGAGCGCTACAATCCTACCGGAAGAGTCTGACAATGCCGACGAACGACGCAGGCCGCGATACAGCAGACGGAAGAAAGCCAGCATCCCCACCGTAAGGTTGAACATGAACAGCAATTTACTGAAAGGAATACGGTTATACAGCAATTCGGCTTGTATTTTAGTATCGGAAACAGGCTCCACACTCCCGTCTTCCGGCAAAGGACGAATCAATGTACCATTTTGGAGCATCAAAATCAGTCCCACCTTTTCATCCGCCTCTACAATGGCCTTTTCCAGAGAAGTCATTTTCTGATGATGGTCTTGCTTCCCCTTCCAGAACTTCTGCAAGCGATACTTCTCACCGTCGAACAAATCAGCCAGACATGCATAGGGTGTCTCCAAATGAAGCAGGCGACGGAGTGCCTCGTTTTTGATATAAATCATCGGCTCATTCTGCCAAACTTCCGGACGCAGAAGCCATCCACCAATCACCTGCTCCGGCGTCATGCCTCCATAAGACGGTTTTCCCGTCAGTTTCAGTACAAAATCGCGCGCAAGGGTATTGAAAGGAACCACACGGTCATTATAAATCACCTGCTTACGGGCGAGACTATCCGCCTGCTTGCGTGCCAGTGCCGGAAGGCTTCTCTTCTGCGCATGTACCCCACTTCCCAGACACAGCAACAATAGAACAAACATTCCTCCCTTCTTCAACAACGGATGCCTCAGCAGCCTGCGGAACTCTCCACCCCGGCTGACCAGCATCCAGAGCATGGAGACACCTAACAAGAGGTATCCACTATAGGTAACCCCTATCCCCCACGGGTCATAATTCACTGTCAGCCAGCTCCCCTGCATATCCTCATCAAAGGAAGACTGATAAAAGCGGAACCCCTGCCGTGAAAGAATACGGTTCATGGAGACGGGCGTCTCACCGTGAATATAGCTGATATAATCTGCAGGAGCATCCGTACCCGGATAGTACTCAATCCGGAAACTGTCCAGACGTAAGGTGAACGGTAACTCTACAACCTGCCTGCCGTCTTGTTCCAAAAAGCAGTTCACCTCACTGCCGACAGTAAGATGCACATATCCTTTTCGGCCACAAAGAAACGTAGTCATGGCTCCCGCCAAAATCACGAGGAAGGAGCCATGCAACAACAACGTCGGGAGACGCCGCCACAACCGCTGTCTTACAAGCACAACAACAGTCATCGCAGCAAGGGCTCCCCACAAACAACAGAACCAAATCGTATGATAAACATGCTTTTCTACAAAATCCGTACTGTATGTCTGCTCTACAAACGTAGTTGCAGCAAGTAAGAGCAGCAAACAACCATAAACAACTATGAGAAACTTTTTCAATTAAGAGCTATCAATTAAAAGTAAAAAATCAATATGGAGCAAACTCCTTGTTTTCTAAAGACTTGACTCCCATACATTCCATCTCTATCAGCCAACCCGGACGACATACGGGAGCATATACAAACACTCTCGGAGTATCCGGAAAACGCTCGTCATACATTCCTTTGACCACGGTATAGTCTGCAACATCCCGCAGATAAACAATCATCTGTCCTAAATCATCAAACGTACAGCCAGCCTCTTTCAACAAAGCCTCCACATTCTCCCACATACGTTCCGTCTGCTTGCGAATGTCTCCGGGGCATACCACCTCACCTTTATTATTGATGCTCGCAGTACCCGAAATAAACACCTGGCGACGGTCGCCATAATCCACATACGTACCTCGCTCGAAACTCACACCGTATTCGTATGTGGGATTCAGATGTGTCGGTGCGTAAAGGTAGTGAATTTGTTCAGATTTCAAACCATCTACAGCATAAGTATCCATCTGAACCGTCACTTTTGGGTCGGCATGACGGCCACCGATACCGGTACTGGAAATATAATGAGTCTTCTCCGTCAAGTCCTGGGTAACAAACACCTCATTACGCGCCTTCACCACTCCGGTATAATTCACATCCACGTTCTGTACAAAGAACCAGGTACGTATGCAATTATCAGCCAGCTTACAGCCCTGTTCCATCAGCTGCATCACATAGTCATTCAACAGCAGACGGGTCTGGTATTCCGAATTGGCAGCACGATTGAAAGAGCCGCCTCCCCAAAGGTGACGGTAGGCGCCATGTCTCACTTCGAACAATCCGTTATGAAGCACCTGTGTTTCCACACCTTTCTGCAGATAGACCCACAGTGCAATCTTTGTACCGTTCAACGGCGGCTGCTCTACCACGGAGAGTGCACAATCCGAACATTCTGCCGAAAGCGCCAGTAGCATATCTGCCTGATTGGCGGCGTCACTTAGAAAGTAGCGTTTAAAGATGGCAACAGCACCTTGTAGTTCACTTTCACGCAGTTGGCAGTAAGTGTCGACCACCGCATTCAGCTGTTCTTCATAAGTCGCTCCCGGTCTGGTGGCATGAATCATTACATGATATTCCGAAACACCCGCTTCTACCTCATATTTAAAGATTTCGGTTAAGGTATTCTCCGATTGATTAGTTTGTTGTTGTTTATCTTTCATATTAAATATCAATTAGTCGTTGTTGTTCAAAAAAGTACCGGTATTACCAGTAAGGCCCATCATTATTACGGCTGTGCACCATCGTCAATCCAGTTGCCAATCAAAGACTGCATATCAGATGAGGTTATCATCTGAGAATGGTCTATACGCCAATCCGAGCTGATGTCCGTACCCAATATGAGATGCAAGACACTTTCTGACGCATTGCCGGGCATAACCCTCATTTTACCGTCCACCGTTGTTGAAGCCCGGTTGACCAGCTCAGCATGGCTATGTCCTTCCAGCAGATTCAAGCCACCACCCGGAGTGGTGCTAAGACCATGGCAAGCCGTACAAGTGGCATTGAATATTTTTTGTTGAATGGCATTGTACATACTTGCATCAACTGTTCCTGCATCCATAAGTATAGTATCAGCGATTTCAGTACATTCCATTGCCACCAAACTGACAATGCGCTTTCTCAACTTATTGATTACACATAGCTCGACTGTTGTCACCTCATCCGTTATGCCGGACATTGTCAACTGGATTTCATCATTATCCGATTCGGATACCGGAACAACCTTTGAAACAATGGCATAATCGCTTTCATCATCAAATCCTGCCACTACCACACTATAGTCGCCCGACCACTTATCCACACCACTAATCCGGCCTGTCATCTTCACTGTGCGTCCTTCACCCGTGGCCACTACGGCATTCTCATAAATTCTCCCCTCATCGCATGCATGCAGACCTATAAGAAGCACGGGCAGAAAAAAGAAAAGAATGTATTTTTTCATAGACGAATCCTTTCCTGACTTCATTTAGAATGTATATTGAAGCATCACCGTGGCAGAGTGAGTGGCCAGACCTAAATTATCATTATCACGGTCGAGCTGCGTGTCGTGTCCCCAACGGGCTACATACTGATACATTGCCTGCAATTTCAGGTTGCATCCTCTGAAAAAGTAATTCATACCTACAGCAGGCATATTCAGGAAACCGTCGTCATCCGTACCGTTACGATTGAAGATATCGTAGCGTGCGGCAAGCTGTAGGCGGGGAGCGACAAAGTAACCACCTTGCACATAACCGCCTAAAAAGCTATACGATTCATTTATCTTTTGCCGTTTGGTGAAACCTACATTCATATAATAAGCTTCAGCCGCCAGATAGAGCTTGTTCTTCAACATGGCAAATTCCAGCCCCACACGGGTATCATTGGTACTCTCATTTTCACTCTCCACATTGATAGAACCCGAAAGACCGAATAATATCTTATCCTCGTTCAAACGGTTAGGATTACCTTGTGTGGAAGGCATCACCCCCTTGGGCATATAAGTCAGACGTCCGGCATACAGCAATGAAGGGATATGCCAGTCATCACTCATCGTCTTTGAAGCTGTATTCACGGAAGCTCCGGTTCCATTGAACAAGCCGACTTCATAACCGAACTTATCTGCCACCAGACCGTGAACTTCAACACCCAGGTCAAATCCCGTACCGATATTAGGCGTCACGGCATTCAACGAATAAGGCAAAATTACAGAAGACGTCAGAGAAACCGGCAACTGGGGAAGCAGTGTTTCGCCAAGAGTTGTCAGATAGGCATGCGAGAATGGAGTCTTGAACTTTCCGACACGAATCGCAAATTGTTTTTTCAGCTGTACATCGAACCACGCCTGCTGTAACAGCGCTCCTCCACTTGCAGCAGCATTGATGGACAGATTGAAAGCCACTTTTCCAAAAGCCTTGCCAGTAAAGCCAAGTACGGCATAAGGAATGGAAAAACCCGAATTGGCAATATTATCTTGGTTATAAGCCTTATCCAAGCCTTCATCATCATACCAATTGAAATTAGCACTCGTTTGTACCAACAGATAAGGCTTGAAAACAAAATCACCTTTCTTTGTTTCAATGGTAAAACCTTCTCTTCCGGCCAATGACACTACACCATTCTCCGTATCTTCCTCATGTTGCGCCATAGCGGTCAAAGGCAAAACAGCCAGCATGGCGACATATAAAAATTTCTTCATAATTACTTTTTATATAAAGCTTATTAGTTCTAAAGTGAATTTAAAAATGCAATCAGGGCATCACGGTCATCCTTACTCATGTTCTTAAAGAGATTTTTCGATGCTTCTCCCTCTCCCCCATGCCACATTATGGCTTCAACAAGATTGCGGGCACGGCCATCGTGCAAGAAGTAGGTATGTCCGTTTACCTTTTCCTGAAGCCCGATACCCCAAAGCGGAGTAGTGCGCCATTCATTGCCACGCGCCAACCCACTTACATAGTTATCATTCAGACCGACTCCCATAATTTCGGAGCCCATATCATGCAGCAAAAAATCCGAATAGGGGTGAATTGTCTGACTTCCCAACCATGGCAAACGGGTACCGTTCAACAGCACGGAGCCCCGAGGCTTGGTATGCAACGTGGTGACATGGCAAAGATGGCACTTGGCTTTATAGAAATTCTGTTCTCCCCTTATCACCTGCGGGTCATTCACATTACGCCGTGCAGGAACACCAAGACTCTGCATATACAAGTCAACATCTTCCATATCTTCTGTAGAAACATCCAACTGGGCATAAGAAAGCCCCATCATGCTGCCTTGATTCACCTGGGCCTGCCCCTCGCATATCTCTTCCGGATAGCGGCTATTGGTAACACCCATATCACTTGAAAAACCAAGTTCAACAGTCAAATCCGCATGTTGAGCCTTATTTCCCGACAGCCCCAAGCTTCTCACACCACGTTCGGTAATGTAATTGCAACGGCCACTTATACCATACTCCGGATAATTACTTTTTGCAGCAAGCGCTTCAATCTCCGTAGGTTCCAAAGCCATCATTTGCCCCATACCGACATGTCTCAACGGGATACGCACCGTACAGAACATATCTTCAGGCTTTATACTGTCAGCATACCATTCGGATATGGAATAAGCCGGTCTGCAAAGTTCATACTTCTCTCCGTCGGGAAAGGTAAAAGTCTCATAAGTATACTCCACAGAAAGCTTTCCCTCCGGTTTCACTCCATAAATGGCCTGGTCATGGAGAACACGGCCATAATCCTGAAAAAACGCACCATTCTTGCGGCTTATATAAACCAGCATCGAGGAAAACCCGTAACTACCCGATCCGCCTTCACTCCACAGCGTCGGTTTGGTACGGCCGGCATTACGATGACAACTGCCACAAGAATACCCCGCATAGACCGGGCCAAGCCCCCCTCCCATACCATTGCTACTCGTACGCACATCATCGTAAAGCCCGTCACCATCATTAAAGCGACTGTTGTAAACACCCGACACCCAATCTGCCGGTGAATCATAGGCCTTGGATGAATTCATGAAGATTGTGGACGTTCCGGCAGACAGAGCGTATCCTTCAGGAATCTCTATATCCAACACGTCAATCCCATCATCATCACAAGCAGTCAAACCTGCCGACAAACAAAGGAGAAGACATGAATATCTCATTAAATGATTCATCATCTTTATCTACTTTTTAATAATGGCATATCCAAACATGCCAAAGAAGTAAAGGCAGGATTCTCCAAATCCCCCCCTTTACTTCTTGAGTATTGTTTATAAATAATTCTTATTTAACTGTACGAGGCTTGCCATCCTTGAAAAGCAGGAATTCTAAAGTATGGAATCCGCGTACATTTTGGGCAGATTCAACTTTTGCATCATCATCACCCTCGCTCCATTCCAAATCGCCCCATTTCTGGGAATTCAGAATCTGGACAATGGCGTTCTGGTCCAAAGGCCAACTATCCATATTCGGGTCAAGCCCCAGCTCATCCACCGGCCCAAATAGGAACGCCTCACTTTCCTCCCAAGGTTCACGGGCTGTTATCCAAGCATTGCATGCCGTCTCAAAAGCACTGTTAGAGGGATTGTTGGCAAGAGCCACCACAGCGTCATACAGCGTACTATTCTTCTCCTTCAAATCCTTATAGGTAGGCAAAACCACAACATTGACATAATTTTCAACAATCGGGTCAAGTGCTTCATTGCTGTTAATGGTGCTATTGTCCCTGATATAAGGTTTCAACTCCTTATCCAATACACTTTCCAGTTCTTCACAAGCCTTGATAGCCGCTACCGTTTCCTGACTGTTGATATTATTACGGAAAGGTTGGGGAATAGCCTGAATAGCCGATGCTGCCGTAGTGATAGCTGCCGACACTTTCGTATCCAACTCCGCATTGGCTCCAGCCACCAATTTTGAAATTGACTTGTCGCTCACCTTACCGTCCAAAGAGCCGTAATAGGCATTGCGGATTGAGTAAATATTATTGGTATAATCATCACGGGAATGCCAGCTATACCATGACTCAACAGCATAGAGGGCCTCTATAACATTGTTTGCCATATATTTATTATATGGATCACCAATCTTCGTCTCACCTACCTCATTGGAGATTTCAACACAACCGTCGATAACCTGCTCTATACAGTTCCAGGCACTTGAAAAGTTATAGGCACCATTATGAGCTTTGAAGGAAGTTGCAAAACTTGCCCCACCCTTATAACTCGTATTCCAAGAATCATAAAGATTGGTGGCATCTGTCTTCAACAAAGCCGCCACATTTCTCATGTAGTTGTGCCAACTTGCCGCATTCTCCGAGTTATACTCAATGTCAGCAGGATTAACTGTACTGTTGTCATCATCATCGCTACAAGCAGTAGCCGTAAATGCCAGCCCTAATACCAAAGCTGTCGCATAAAAGAAATTTTTCTTCATCTGTATAAAATTAATTGATTACTATTCATCTACTTCTTGACAAACCAACCGATATAGGCAATACCGATCGAAAACTCATTTTCACTATTATACTTGCCAGTTCCAAAAACCTTGTTTGTTCCGATTTGGCGGGTAGTGTAATCAGCCTTTACCACCAGATTAGGCAAGGCATACCAATTCAATCCAGCAGTCCACATGCTTACTTGACAACGTTTCTCCATTATCTGGCTAGCCTCTCCCTTTTCTTGCGGATTGTAATATTCATAACGTGCAAAGGGGTAGATAACCGGAACTTTCTTGTTTCCTTTGAAGAAAGCGCTGATATTCAAACCGGCCTCGGCTGCATAACTGACTACATTCTTTGCAATGGGGGTTATACGGCTGTAAGGAGATTTATTCGACAATTTGGTATTTGCCTCACTAAGCTTCGCTGAATTGCCCAAATTTCCGTATACCATATTGGCACGGGCAATCACATATTTATTACGGTATTGGGCATCTGCCGTGTAGATTCTTACCGGAATCTTACCGGTAGACGAATAAGTATCCGCTTTGTCAGAATTGGAACCGGCATCAGCGCAGTAATAAAACGAAGCGCCTATACGCAACCCCGGAACCCCCTTGTAGTCCAGACGAGCCACATAGCCCGGTGAAGTAAAGTTGTCTTCTTCAAAGATGCCTTGTTTGCCACTTGCTATCCAGGTGTTACGGTCAAAACCATTGGCATTCAGACCGGCCACTATCATGGCTTGATAATCAAAGCTGGCATATCCTTTTCCAAAAGAACCAAAAAACTCGAGTCCGTTTTCATGCCACGTAGAAGGAAGGATGGTTGTCTCTCCTTCCGGCCGATAAGTTCCAAAGAAATTGATTGGTTCATGATGGGCGTTGGTCAATCCTACCGGGACAATGACGTGACCGGCACGTATGTTGAATTGTGGAACAATTAAACGGGTAATGTGGAATTGCTCGATAGCCACTTCGCCACCCTTTTCCACCTCCGTTTCATACTCACCGTTTTCCGTATTCTCAAGTTCATAAGCAGTACCCGTACCACCGGATTCAAACTCGATTTCAGCACCGAGTATCCATTTGGAATTGAACTTGTAATCCAGAGCCAACACGAAACGGGGTATAGAAATTGTATTCCTATGTTTGTCTGGATTGCCTTCAGGTGCACCATAGAAACGGTTAATACCATAATCCTTAAAACTTGCAACCATTTCTCCGTATCCACCGAAACGGAATTTCTTGTAGTTGTCGCCATCATTCGCTACTTTTTCCTTTTTCTCTTTGTCTGTTGAAATCTCCGTACTCTCTGCTGCAGAAGTAACTTTTTCAGGTTCAGCAGCCTGCAAAGCATTGGCAGAAAGCAAAAAACATAAAACGAATAAGCCAGTTAATTTTCTCATCTTTTATCTTAAATTTTGTTGGGAGCAAAGGTAGAGGTAGTTAAAAAGGAGAACAATACCTAAAAATTGCGAAAAGAAGAGAAAGAGTAACCATTAGTAGGTAATGGCAGATTTATAACAACAAATAAAGATGAAAAAGGAGGATAAATGGTAAAAGAACTATTAAAATGCTAATCCACGTAACGAGCACGATAAGCAGGGCCGTACCTTCCAGAATACGGTCAAGCACAGTGGGTTGGAAACGGACATTAGGGCATTTCTTGCCGGAATAAGGACCAAGATTAATCATATTATCTACGATTTAGAATCTGTTATCACTAATCCTCCTTTGCTTTCTCTTCAGACGGAGGAGGATTCTTGGACTTCTTCATCCGCCCACTCTTCCGCAATGCTTCAGCGATAATCCACTGAAGCTGTCCATTGGTACTACGGAACTCGTCGGCTGCCCATTTTTCAATGGCATCCATCGTTGCAGCATCCACACGGAGGACAAAGCTTTTGGTTGAAGTTTCTTTTTTAGCCACTATTTATTTACTATTTAACAATTTACGATTTATGATTGAAGTTACTTTGATATAACCAAGTACCAATCAAAGAGTATTCTGCTTGCCCCGCACGAAGGAGGCAATGTCATCCATAACATATGCCGGGACGGGCGAAGCATGGCTATACTCAAACGGAGTCGCCTTGCCGCTGCCTTCCTGCAACAAGTGATTCAATTTCGGATAAGATTTGAAGTACGCATTCTTACAACGCAACAGACCGGAACGCCATAAACCGAAGTCTTCCATAGTCACTTGATAATCTCTCTCCCCTTGAAGAACAAATATGGGCAGCTTTAGTTTAGCGGCAACCTCCACCGGTTTGTAAGCGTTGGCAAACAGCCAATATGAGCGGGGCTGCCCCAATGGTAAGGGAATTGCCTCATCGAACTCTTCGGTACCAAGCTTTTTGACATTCACCAACTGTTGTTTCAGTTCATCAAGTTGAGCCTTTACATTGACTGAAGAATCCGTCAAAGAAGAGGTATAATAAAACTGTTCCTCAAGAGCATCTTCAAGCGGTCTTGCCAGTCCGGCAAGGATAATGATACCTGCCAAACCTTTCGAACGCCCGGCAATACGGGGAGCCAATGTACCTCCCAGGCTGTGCCCCAACACATACACACTGTCAGAAGCCAGCTCGGGCAAAGCCCTTACCTGCTCCACTATGGCAACGGCATCGTCCACGGCCTCAGTATCATAATCGAGTTCGCGACCGGCAGGAACGCAAGCCGCACCATATGCTTTTGTCCGTTTTTCATAGCGGACGACGGCAATGCCGCGTTCCGCCAATCCCCAGGCCAGGTCACGGAAAGGCTTGTTGGGACCTATCGTCTCGTCACGGTCGTGAGGACCGGAACCATGTACCAGAATAACACAAGGAACCCTGCATACATCCGAACCGACTGCCCTCTTGGGCAAAGTCAACGTTCCGGGAAGCTTGTAGCCGTCGGCTCCCAGCGTAATATCCCTTTCATCCATTTTTGTCTTATCATAGGCTACCGGTTGGGCAGTGCTAACAGCAGGTGCAGGGACTAGCCGGATTGTATTCAGTGCCCCGTCAGCATCAAAAGCCACTAGAAAGCGGAGATTATAACGTTCAAATTCCACATCGGAATAATAGATAGTAATTCCCTGGGCAGAATCGGTCTTCCATTCTCCTTTTGATATGGATTTACCAAACATTTTCTCTGCTTGCCGGAAAGAATCATTGAAGAGTGCCGGAGCCAGTTTCTCCTGCAACTCCCGGTTCAATGCCGCATGGATGCTGTCACCTTGCCCTGCCACAAACAATTCATAAATGTGCTGCGCGCGCGCAGTATTCGCATCTTGTGCAAAGCCCCCATATACATTGCCCAGCAAGAGCAGTATAAGAGCCCACCGTCCTATGCCTCCCATCTCTTTCATCCGTATCCTTTATCAATGGTTCAACGTTCCCGTATTGACTACCGGTTGGGCAGCCTCGTCCGCACAAAGCACTACCAACAGATTGCTGACCATTGCTGCTTTCTTGTCTTCGTCCAGTTCAACAATTTCTTCTTCAGAAAGTTTATGGAGCGCCATTTTTACCATAGAGACTGCCCCTTCCACAATCTTCTCGCGTGCCGTAATAATGGCAGATGCTTGCTGGCGACGCAGCATCACAGCGGCAATTTCGGGCGCATATGCCAGATAGTTGATACGCGCTTCCACCACTTCCATACCTGCCATGGCCAGGCGTTCATTCAATTTCTGCTCCAGCTGTTCATTGATTTCCTCACCGCCCGAACGAAGTGTCAACTCTTCCGTATCAGCCTCATTATCATCATAGGCATACTGACCGGCAACCTGGCGAAGAGCGGCATCACTCTGTATCATGACGAAATTCTCGAACGCATTCATACGGTTGGCCACCGCATTGCCAAGACTGACCTGGTTCGCATTACCCGCTGTCGGAGCGGATGCAGCCATTGTTTGTGAATCAATCTCAAACATGGCTTTATAGGTGTCCTTCAGCTTCCACACCAATACCAGTCCTATAAGAATAGGATTACCAATCTTATCGTTCACCTTTATCGGCTCCACATCCAGGTTGCGTGCACGAAGCGAAAGCTTCTTCTTATTAAGGAAAGGGTTTACCCAGAAAAAGCCGGTCTCCTTGAACGTCCCTTTATATTTACCAAAGAACACCATAGCACGCGCCTCGTTCGGCTCCAGCTCCATATAGCCGGCAAACATAATAAACCATATCAGACACAGACACACCGAAAGGATCAAGGTAGGCACAGAAATGATAAACCCAAAGATTATCACTGCCGTAAGCACTACCAAATGAAGGAACAAGGCCAAAAAGCCATTCATCTTGAAACCACTGAAACCACACTCTTTTGTTTCCATATTCTATAGATTTAATTGATATCATAATGATATCACAAATATATCAATTAAAATTAGATAAGAACAGAGAAGCAAGGAAGTTAACATATTGTATTAAGGATTATTAAGAACATGTATCCCCAGTACACAAAAATTCCGCTTGAGGGTCATGACTTACCTTCAAGCGGAATTTTCTTTTTCGACTTTGTCAGCAATGTATCAAGGCTGAATGACAAAAGACCGGCGCAGCAAACCAGCAGTCTGCGAGCTACCGCCCACCATAAGTTCATAACTGCCTTCGGAAACGCACATGGTATTGCTTTGCGGATTCCACCACACCAACTCTTTATCGCCCAAATCAAACTCTACATCGACCGTCTTTCCTGCCGGGATATGTACCCGCTTGAAAGCACGCAATGCCTTGCTCGGTCCTTCTACATCATCGTTTTTCTTCAAATAGACCTGCACAACCTCTTCACCGTCACATTTGCCGGTATTGGTTACGGGGACACTCAATCTCAATTTCTCACCGGACTTTATATTATCCGAACCAAGCACCACAGCGCCATAGCTGAAAGAGGTATAGCTCAATCCATGACCGAAGGGGAAAAGCGGTTCCTGGGTCATGTAACGGTAAGTCCGGCCCGTCATATTATAATCCTCAAAATCTGGAAGCTGTGACACATTACGGTAGAAGGTTACCGGCAAGCGTCCTGCCGGATTGTAATCACCGAACAAGACTTCAGCTACAGCCGTACCGCCTGCCTGACCGGGATACCATGCCTGCAGGATAGCTCCACACCTCCCGGTTTCCGGCTCCAAGCCGATAGGAGAACCTGAACAGTTCACCAACACCACCTTTTTACCGGCATGGTGCAAAGCGGCAATCAGTTCCCGCTGGACAGCAGGCAACTCAATATCAGTACGGTCGCCTCCTCTGAATCCGGGAAGCTCAACACCCATCTCCTCGCCTTCGAGGTTCGGAGAGACTCCTCCCACAAAGACCACGATATCAGCATCCTTTACACGCTCCACAGATTTTCTCACATCCACTTCATTCTTAAATCCGAGGTCGAAGTTCAGCTGTGCATCGCTACGGAAATATTCAAAATCCAATTCAACGTCATACGTTTTTCCTGCTTGTACCTGCAAAGTATAAGCACTCTTCTGCCCACCGTGCTGATTGGAGAATCCTCTCACTTCCTCCCCATTTATCCGCAATCTCCCTGAGCCATAAGCATAGATGTCAAAGACCACCTCTCCCGACTGGTCGGGAGTGAATACGCTGTTGTAGGTAGCCGAGAAGTCGGTAAGGTTCACACCCGGAGCAAAAACCGTGGCACCGGATGTACAAAAATGGAAAGGAGTGGTCACTTGGGCAGTAGTGACTGGCTCACCGTCACGAGTCACGTTATTCCAGTAGCGTGCAGTAAATCCGGGTTTCCCGTCGGCAGTCTTGCAACGGTTGAAGACGCTCTGTATCTGAGCTCTCTCCACCCATCCGCAGCCTTGTTCATAAATAAGCCGATCATCACTCCCCAAAGCTTTTCTAATTCCGTCCAGAATGGTAACTGTGTGCGGAGGCATACCGTTATAATTTCCCCACTGCATCACAGAATCATTGGCATTCGGACCCATCACGGCTATAGTCAGCCCTCCACGCTTCAACGGCAAGGTATTATCCTTGTTCATAAGCAGTGTCATTGACTTGCGCGCCATGTCGAGCGCCAGAGAATCGTGTCCGGCAGAAGCCACCACAGAAAAAGGAATGCCGGTCCAGGACACCTTCTCCGGCTCGTCCATTTCACCCAAGGCAAAGCGAGCCGTCAAAAGACGCTTGACTGCTACATCCACTGCTTTTTCATCAATCTTTCCCTGCTTCACCGCTTCTACCAGGGCCTCGTAACTCGAACCGCACTCCAAGTCAGTCCCACTCTGCACCGCAGCCGCCGAAGCGGACTCTGCATCAGGATGCGTCTTATGACCATAGTCTCTGTAAAAATCGGCAATAGCTCCACAGTCCGAAAGGACAATACCGTCAAATCCCCACTCATCGCGCAAAATCTGCATCAGCAGGCGGTCGCTACCGCAGCAAGGATCGCCCTCAAAACGGTTGTAGGCACACATCACCTCCTTCACTTTTCCTTCTTTCACCAAAGCCTCAAAAGGAGGAAGATAAGTTTCATACAAATCACGGGGCTTGATATTTTCCGCATTAAACTCATGGCGGTTCCATTCCGGACCGGAGTGTACGGCAAAGTGCTTGGCACAAGCATGCAGCTTGTCATATTTTCCATCGTTCGTGCCCTGCAAACCCTTTACAACCATCACCCCCATACGGCTGGTCAGATAAGGGTCTTCCCCATAAGTCTCTATACCCCTTCCCCAGCGAGGGTCGCGGTAGATGTTCACCGTAGGCGTCCACATTGTCAATCCTTGATAGCGTTCATGGCTTTCCTGGGATGCATAGTAGGCATTCTTGGCACGGGCCTCATCAGAAACAGCAGTAAATACCTCGTATACAGTCTCCGGCGAGAAAGATGCCGCCATACCAATCGGTTGGGGAAACACTGTGGCCAGCCCGGCACGCGCCACTCCATGCAACGCTTCATTCCACCAGTTATAGGGCTTGATGCCCAGGCGTTCCACTGGTTTGGAGCTGTCCATCATCAAGGACACCTTCTCTTCGAGCGTCAGTTCCTTCAGCAAAAGTCCGGCACGCTCTTCTGCCGGCAGAGATGCATTCTTGTAAGTAGCCTGTCCACATCCCGACAATAGGAAGAGTGGCAAAAGGTAAAGAAGTTTCTGTTTCATCATGGTTTTATATTAATCGTTGTTACAATCGCTTGTATCACAAAGATAAATATTTTCTTCCAATTGCCAACACGCAATAAACTCTTGAGTTCAACTTATAAATGCAACTTTTTGGGTGCGGATAATAAGCAATAAAAACATTTATTTTTCAGAGAGGA
>NZ_CAXUGK010000039.1:0-44694 GCF_964250605.1 Bacteroides sp. AR20
ATTAATTAACAAAACTCGGTTTAGGGCACTGAAAAGTGCCCTTTCGAAGGGGGATGCCCTAAATTGAGTGCTTACATTACATCGTAACTTTCTTGATTTGAAGGTTATTCTTTATGGGAGCGAGGCACGTGGTGATGTACGTTCGGATAGCGACATTGATTTGTTGTTATTAGTTGACATGGGGAAGGAATTTTGTTATGACTCCGGAACAGCATTTTGATATTACTTTTCTTTTGAGTTAATTTTTTCTATTTAATTTTCATGAAACTTTTATTTACAGGGGCCTCCGGGTTCTTGGGTAACAACGTGCATCCTCTTTTGGAAGCTATATATGAGGTTACTACTGTAGGTCTGTTGCCACAGGATGACTATACCGTGAACATGGCACAGGAGATACCGGAGCTGCGTGAACGGTATGATATCGTTCTTCATGCAGCTGGAAAAGCACATGTGACACCCAAGACGAAAGCAGAGAAACAAGCTTTTTTTGATGTAAATCTGCAAGGTACAAAGAATCTTTGTGCAGCATTGGAAAGAAGAGGGGTTCCCCGAGCTTTTATCTTTATTTCTACAGTAGCCGTATATGGTTGCGAGTATGGAGAAGAGATAACAGAAGAGTATCCTTTGGGTGGGAAAACTCCGTATGCCATGAGCAAACGTCTGGCCGAAGAGTTTTTGCATAAATGGTGCTACAAACACAACGTTATTTTGGGTATTATTCGTCCTTCCTTAATTGCTGGGTGTAATCCTCCGGGAAATTTAGGAGCGATGATTCAAGGCATACGCAATGGAAGATATTTAGGTATTGCCGGAAGTCGTGCGCGGAAGAGTGTGTTGATGGTACAGGATATAGCAAGTCTGGTTCCTTTGTTGGCAGAAAAAGGAGGTGTCTATAATGTATGTGATAGTTACCATCCTTCTTTCAGAGAGTTGGAAGCGGTTATTTGCAAACAGCTGAATAAAAAAATACCATTCTCAATACCTTATTGGGCAGCTAAATGTATGGCTTTGGTAGGAGATTGCTTAGGAAAGAAAGCGCCTATCAATTCTTTGAAACTGAAGAAAATCACAGAATCGCTTACTTTCAGTAACGAAAAGGCGATGCGTGAATTGGGATGGAAGCCGACCCGTGTATTGGAAAACTTCAAGATAGAATGAATGTATATTTAGATGTCATATTGATAGGGCTGGGTATTGTATCTTTGGGATTTACATGTATTTAGCTTTGGTTTTACTGGATAATCAAAAACGGATGATGTATTATTGGATGGTCTTGGTTCTGCTGTTTTTAGCAGAACTTTTTTATTTTAGAATAGCTGATAAGTGCAATATCATCGACAAGCCCAATGAGCGGAGTTCCCATACGAAAGTGACTTTACGCGGTGGTGGGATTATTTTCTATTTCGGGGCGTTTGCCTATTTCCTGACGAGTGGCTTTGAATATCCCTGGTTCCTGCTTGCCTTGACACTGGTGACGTTCATCAGCTTCGTGGACGATATAAAATCCACCGGACAGATGACAAGACTGTTTTTTCATTTCTCTGCTATGGCTATGATGTTTTATCAGTGGGGGCTGTTCTCCTTGTCCTGGTGGTGGATAGTCATAGCCTTGATAGTCTGTACGGGCATCATCAATGCCTACAATTTTATGGATGGGATTAATGGGATAACGGGAGGTTATTCTCTGGTTATTCTTGCTGCGTTGGCCTATATCAATAAGGAGGTGGTTACTTTTGTAGAAGCGGATTTCATCTATACCGTTATCTGTTCCGTTCTAGTCTTCTGCTTCTTCAATTTCCGCAAGCGTGCCAAATGCTTTGCCGGTGATGTGGGTTCGGTGAGCATTGCCTTCATCCTTCTTTTTTTGATAGGAAGACTTATCATTGGAACGGGTGATTTCAGCTGGATAGTTCTTTTGTCCGTTTATGGGGTAGACAGTGTATTGACTATCATTCACCGCCTGATGCTTCATGAGAATATCGGGCTACCGCATCGCAAGCATCTGTATCAGATTATGGCGAATGAGCTGAAGATTCCCCATATAATGGTTTCTTCTATTTACATGGCAGTGCAGGCAATCATCATCGTAGGATATATAATGTGTTTAGGTTACAGTTATTGGTATTTGGCAGGTATAATTCTTTTGCTTTGTTTTCTTTATATCTGTTTTATGAAGAAGTATTTCGGATTGCACCAGTCTACGTGAGTAATGCTGAAATGATGATTAGTAAAATAATGAAAGGCGATGGAGACTAAAATCTCCATCGCCTTTCGTCTTATTTTTGAAATATAAATCGTACCTTTGTCATACACCAATCAGGTTATAATAATAACATGGAACAGATACGTAAGCTGCCGATAGGCATACAGACTTTTGATAAACTACGTGAAGGCGGTTTTCTTTATGTAGATAAAACTGCTATGATTTATCAAATAGCATCTACTTCTACTCCTTATTTCCTAAGCCGTCCCCGTCGGTTTGGCAAGAGTCTGCTCATTTCCACTTTCGAAGCTTACTTTCAAGGACGCAAAGACTTGTTTCAGGGCTTGGCCATCGAACAGTTGGAAACGAAGTGGGAACAGTATCCTGTTCTACATCTTGACTTGAATGCCCGGAAATATGAAACTGCTGCTGACCTGACGGCTATGCTTAATCAATATCTGGAGAAATGGGAGCTGCTCTATGGTCAGGAGAAGGAAGACCGTAGTCCGGAGGAGCGTTTTGCTTACGTGATAGAGCGGGCATGCACGCTGACGGGAAAGCAGGTGGTTGTGCTGATTGATGAGTATGACAAGCCATTGCTTCAGGCGGTCTTGGACGAGAACTTGCTGGATGAGTATCGGAAAATATTGAAAGCGTTCTACGGTGTCTTGAAGAGCGCTGACCGTTATCTTCGTTTTGTTTTCCTGACCGGAGTGACCAAGTTTGCGCAAGTAAGTGTATTCAGTGACTTGAACCAGCTGAATGATATCAGCATGAAGTCTCCTTACGCTGCTTTGTGTGGTATTACCAAAGAGGAGTTGGTGAAAACCTTTCTGCCGGAACTTGAGAGACTGGCTAAACGAAGAGGGATATCTTTACAAGAAGTGATTGATTTGATGGAACGTCAATATGATGGTTATCATTTTCATCCGGAAGGTGTAGGAATGTTCAATCCGTTCAGTGTATTGAATGCTTTTGATGCAGAAGAGATGGGATATTATTGGTTTCAGACCGGCACACCTACTTACTTGGTTGACTTGCTGAAGCAGAGTGATTACGATATACGTCTATTGATAGATGGAGTGGAAGTGCTGGCTTCCGCTTTCTCTGAATATCGTGCGGAAACAAATAATCCTCTTCCGATGATTTATCAAAGTGGTTATTTGACCATAAAAGGGTATGATGATGATGTGAAGCTATACACTTTAGGCTTTCCAAATGATGAGGTTCGTTACGGCTTTCTGAATTTTCTGGTTCCTTTTTATACTAAAGTTACTGATGATGAGACTGGTTTCCACATCGCTAAATTCATGCGTGAATTGAAGAGTGGGGATGTGGAGGCGTTTATGGAGCGTCTTAAGATATTCTTCTCCGGTATTCCGTACGAGTTGAGTGATGATACGGAACGTCATTATCAGGTTATTTTTCATGTAGTGTTTACTTTGCTGGGACAGTTCATCCGGTCCGAGGTTCGCAGCAGCCGCGGCCGTGCGGACGCAGTAGTTCATACCCCTACCGCTATTTATGTTTTTGAGTTCAAACTGGACGGTACGGCCGACGCAGCTCTGAAGCAAATAGATGAGAAAGGTTATCTGATTCCTTATACCTTGGATGGCAGGAAATTAGTGAAAGTAGGTGTGAACTTCAGTAAAGAAACACGGAATATTGATGAATATATTGTCGTGGAGGAATAGGAACGAACAATCCTATATACGGAAAAGGCGATGGAGAATCAAATCTTCATCGCCTTTTCCATATTATAGTATTTCATTTTATTTCTTCATCCTCAGCACCCGTATTCCCGTCCACTTATTATTGTCTTTCAGCATTTGGGACAAGGGGACTTTGGAGACGACCACTTTCTTGTCGGTAGAGGAAGCGTGTACCAGCAGGAGTTTGCTATCCGCATAGAAAGCGATTCCCATGTGGGCTACGTCCAGCCCCGGAGTGTTGGTGGTGATGGCTATGATATCGCCGTCTTTAATCCACGGGAGACCATCGGCGGGAAGTTTGGCTTTGGGAAGATAGTGAATTTCCTTGCCGGACAAGGATTGTTCAATCTTCTTCATTTTGGCTATGTTCTCCGGAGAATTTGCCAGCTGCTTGTAGAGTTGGGGGTGGGAAGACATGTAGGAGATGGACAACCGTTCGGTGTCGGGACTCATGGCGCCCGTTACATCTTGAAGGAAGCCGTTGCGTACGCCATTGTTTATCCAGTCGGCAATATAATGCAGGCGGGAAGTGTACCCGTCGATTTTACCGTCACGGTAACGGATTTTTTGCAGGTTATCGGCGAAAGCGCTTTCCGAGATGTCTCCGTCGGCCAATTTGGGGGTGAGTGTCTCTGCCAGTACATATTCCACCAGCGTGGTACAGTCTACTTCATCGCAGTTGATGACGAGTTCTTCGGGACCATCAGCCTCCAGCGTATGGGCTACGTATGGCACATCCAGATACTTTATTCCATTGCTCAACATATCTTTCCCTCCCTGGGCAGAAACGGAAGTTACCATGGCTGCGGCGCAGAGGGCGCTGAACATAAATTTAGTCATTGTTTTCATTTTTCTTTCTTTTGATTATTATTGTTCTTGAACGTAAAAAGGATGCAGCAAATTTACTACATCCTTTTTATAAAAGCTTAATCCGGAGGGATTAAATTCAATATTGCCGGATTAAATATTTATAATCCTCCTTTTTATCGAACGGAACAAGGGAGAAACCGTATTCAATGGTGTTCTCTTTGCCCGGACGAATCAGATAGGGCTCATGGGCGGTTGCGCCCCAACTGTCGTCTCCACCGACACCCATCATGCGGTAATCAATGAACAAATCGACCATCTTTTCCGGCAGAGGGTCGGTGAGGTGGCGGTGATGGGTCTTTTCGGTACGCGGAGCGCCGTTGTCAATCGTATCGCCGCTGTCCATACTTTCCAGGGGATAGTTGGAGGCGTTCAGCTCAAAGGTGCGGTCGGCGATGAGCAGCAAACCACGTTGCGTCTTATCGGTAAGGGCGCACCAATAGATGTCCGTGCGATGGTTGTTCTCCTGTGGGCGGACATACGGCTCGTACATATCCTTGACCGGGATGGCGTACTCTCCGATGAACTGGGAGGTACGGCGGTCTCGGTAATTCTCTTTCGGACCGCGACCGTAGTAGGTCAAGTCTGTAAAGCTTTCCGGCAACTGCATCCGCAGGCCCACACGCGGTATCATCGGAGCTTGGTCTCCTTCGGCCACGAACCGGTTGTCTACCTTGATGACTCCGCTGGCATATATCTTATAGGTGATGTCCCAACGGGCATCTGTCTGTGGAAAACGGTAGGTCACCTTTATTGTCGTGGCATTGCTGCCCGGAGTCACTTGGAAACTTTCGGCTTTTGGTTCTTGATAGCTTGCCTCTTTCCAGGCTTTGAGGCGGACGGGGAGGTTGGCTCCATAATCATTGTCCGTCGGTGCACGCCAGAAGAATGGGCGGGGACCTTGACCGTTCAGTATGTACTCGTGCTTCTTGTATAAATAGGAGGTGAGCAGACCGCTTTGCTTGTCGAAGGTGGCTTTGAAGTCGGGACCGGAGAACGCCACCAAATTTCCCTCTTCCTTAGAAGTGGCGGGCTGCTGTGCCGTAGCCTCTTTCTTGTAGAAAGTATGGACGTAGGTCTGTTCGCGTGCGATGACCGTGCCGGCCGGGAGGAAAGGCTCTGCCGTCTTGATGGCTGCATAGAACTCGATACGCACATCTCCCGTTGTCTGTTTCTCTTTGGGTATGCCGTTCAGGAAGCCGGTGGTTACCGTCTTGCCCGGTGCGGCATGGATATTTTCAATCTTGCCACGGTAGACTTCCTTTCCGTGGTCGCGGATGATGTAGTAGAAGTCGTACTTGTCGAGATTGGTGAAGGAGAAATCATTGCGGATTTTCACGGTGGAAGTCTGCTTGTCGAAATCAAGGAACTTGATGTTCTGGTATACTTTTCCCATCTCTTCTGTCTGCGGCTTGACACTGCGGTCGGGGTATACCACGCCGTTGATGCAGAAATTGCCGTCGGAGGGCGTGCCGTTCTCGCCATAATCGCCGCCATAGGTCCAGTATTTACGGTCGTCGTCTGTCTTGGCGGCAAAGCCCTGGTCTACCCAGTCCCAGATACAGCCGCCCTGGAGGATAGGATATTTCTCGATGATGTCCCAGTAGTCCTGGAAGTTGCCGAGGCTGTTGCCCATGGCATGGGCATACTCGCAAAGAATGAGGGGACGCGTCATCTCCTTGTTCCGGGCATACTTTTCCAGATAGGAAGGGGAAGCGTACATCGGGCAGTAGATGTCCGTATTCCATTCCAACAGTGCGCGTTCATACTGGATGGGACGACTGTCGAGCGTCTTCAAGGTGTTGTAGGTAACGTAGAAATTCAATCCGTTTCCGGCTTCGTTGCCCAGCGACCAGATGATGACTGACGGATGGTTCTTGTCCCGTTCGTACATATTCATGGTACGGTCGAGGTGGGCATTCATGAAGAGCGGATTGTTTCCCAGCGTGCCGCCTACACGCAGGTCGTAACCCATGCCGTGGCTTTCTATATTGGCTTCGTCGATGACGTAGATACCATATTCGTCACAGAGTTCGTAGAAACGTTCCTGCTGGGGATAGTGACAGGTGCGGACGGTATTGACATTGTATCTCTTCCAAAGCTCGAAATCTTTCTTCATCAGTTCTTCGGAGACATAGTGACCGGTATTCTCGTTGTGTTCGTGATAGTTCACGCCTTTCACGAGGATAGGTTGTCCGTTTACCAACAGTTGCTTGTCCTTGATTTCCACTGTACGGAAACCTACTTTGCAGCTTGTCGCTTCAATCACATCTCCGTTCGGGCGCTTCAAGCTGACGACGAGGGTATAGAGGTTGGGCGTTTCGGCTGTCCATTGCAGGGGTTCCTGGATGGTCTTCTTGGTGAATTCCACTTCCGTTTGGTCACCGCTGACCTGAGTAGAGGACTGGGCTATCTGCTGGTCGTTCTTGTCCAGCAGGCGGTAACCAACGACAAATGGGGAATTTTGTCCGCTTTCATTGGTAAACTGCACCTTTACCTTGAGGATACCGTTCCGGTAGTTCTCATCCAAAGGAGACTCCACCTTGAAGTCCGTGAGATGGATTTGAGGCTGGGCATATAAGTAAATGTCCCGTTCGATACCACTGATGCGCCAGAAGTCCTGGCATTCCAGATAGTTGGCATCGGAAAAGCGGTGTATCTGAATGGCAATGACATTCTTCCCTTTCTTGGCAATGGCGCTGACGTTGAAACGCGCCGGAGTCTTTGCATCTTTACTCATGCCTACAAACTTGCCGTTGAGGTAGTAGAAGGCTGCCCCGCGTACGCCGTCGGCACTCAGGAAAATTTCCTTATCGTCCCAGTCTCCCGGAAGAGTGAACTCGCGGCGGTAGGTGCCGGTGGGATTCCATTCTTGGGGAACGTATGGAGGATTGGGCTTGTCCCAATAAGGAGGATAGCCCGAAGAACAGAATTCATAAGGCTGGTTCACATAGATGGGCGTACCGAATCCCTGCAACTCCCAGTTTCCGGGTACATTGATGTCCGGCCAGCGGCTGGCGTCCACACGGTCCATCATGAAGTCCGTGGGGCGGTCGGCGAAGGTTTCCACATAATGGAATTTCCATTTCCCGTTAAGGGACAAGCGGAATGTTCCGTTCTTGCGGTCATTGATGACGGCATCAGCCTCCGTGACGTAGGAGGTGAACGTGCTGCGGGCAGGCTCCCGGTTGATGCTTGTCAGCTTGGGGTTGGTAATCTCTTCGTAGCGATTGTTCTCCTGAGCAGTCAGGCCAAAGGGAAACGCTGCGAGGCAAGTGAGTAAAAAATACTTTTTATTCATAATTGCTTTTATTTCTTTGTGGTAGGTTCAGAGACCGGGAATACGAGCCCTTCACGCAACCACTTCTCCAGTTCTTCCGTCCATTGACGCTTGTAGGTGAAGTTGTCCCGGAATCCCCAGCCATGTCCGCCGGTGGGGTAGGCATGCAGGCTGGCAGGTACTTTATGGTCGCGCAGGGCAAGGAAGTAACCGATGCCGTTGATGGGCGGCACTGCGTCATCGTCCGAAGAAAGCATGATGAAAGCTTGCGGAGTGCGTGGGGACACTTGCCTTTCGAGGGAGTATTTTTGTTCCAGTTCCTGAGATGGATTTTCTCCGATAAGGTTCTTACGGGAACCTCCATGGGTAACGCCTTTCTGCATGGAAATCACCGGATAGAACAAGATCTGGAAGTCGGGACGGGTCTTGTCACTGCTGTATAGTGTGGCAAGCGAAGCTGCCAGATGGCCGCCGGCAGAAGCGCCCATGATGCCTACACGCTGAGGATTGACACCCCATTCGGCGGCATGTTCGCGTACCATGCGGATGGCTTGTTCGGCATCGGAAAGGGGCACTTCATGGTGCCCGTTGGGCATACGGTATTTCAGTACTGCATAGGTGATGCCTTGTGTGTTGAACCAGGGAGCCATGTCGTGTCCCTCGTGCTTCATGGCCAGCCCCCCGTAGCCGCCTCCCGGACACATGATGATGGCCATGCCGTTGGGGTGGGAGGCAGGGTACACCGTAAGGGTAGGGGTGGTGACATCGGACACCCATTCGTTGTTATGGTTCTGTCCGGAATTGGTCAGTTCGTTGTTATTGGGGGCACCGTTGGGCCATAGGGGCAGCTCAACGGGCTTTTGTGCAGATAACATGGTCGCTGCAAATAGAAAAGATAAAAGTAGAATCTTTTTCATGTTCTTGGTATTTAAAAGTTATTTGGTTTTCATGGAAGCTTTGATGAGGTAGAATATCAGAATGGCATAAGCACCCAGCGCCAGCACTTCGGACCAGGTGTTCTGCAACCATGCATCGTTTACGAGGTTGATTCCTCCGAAACGCATGGCAGCACTTGCCACGCCCATCAATGCACCGCCGGCAATGAAACCGGAGGCAAGCAGGGTACCTTTCTCCCCGCGTTCGGCATTGAGAGCGGCATCCTTGCTGCGGCTGGTCACGTACCAGTTGATGGCACCGCCCACTACCAACGGAACATTCAGTTCCAATGGGATGAACATACCCAATGCAAATGCCAGTGCGGGAATCTTGCAGAAATTGAGGATGACGGCCAGCACTGCACCGATACCGTAGAGCGGCCAGGGCGCACCCACACCGTTCATCAACGGTTCGATAACGGCCGCCATGGCATTGGCTTGCGGAGCGGCCAGCTGTCCGCTGGTGAAACCGTATGTCTTGTTTAGGATAATCATTACACCACCTACGGTAGCGGCAGAAACGATGGTTCCGAGGAACTTCCAGGTCTCCTGCTTGGCAGGCGTGCTACCCAGCCAGTAACCGATTTTCAAGTCTGTGATGAAGCCTCCCGCCATGGACAGTGCCGTACATACAACACCGCCCATCACCAGTGCCGCAACCATCCCTTCGGGACCTTTCAGCCCTACGGCTACCATGACTACGGATGCCAGGATTAATGTCATCAGCGTCATTCCGGATACGGGGTTTGTGCCCACAATCGCAATGGCATTGGCTGCCACGGTGGTGAACAGGAAAGCGATACCTGCAACAAGCAGGATAGCTACAATGGTATGTGTCAAGTTGCCCTGCATCACATCGAAGTAGAAGAAGAGAACAACCAGCAGCAGCGTGATGATGGAACCGATGGCGATAATCTTCATAGAGATGTCCCGCTGTGTGCGTTTCACACTGGCTTCCACGTTGGACTTACCTCCCATTTCCTTGGCAGCCAGTCCTACGGCACTCTTGATGATGCCCCAAGACTTGATAATGCCGATGATACCTGCCATGGCAATGCCACCGATACCGATGCTCTTGGCATAGTATTTGAAGATTTCTTCCGGAGCCATAGCGCCTATGGTTGCCGTGATTTCGGGGTTCCATTGGTTCAGTACGGAATCTCCCCAAATCATGGACATACCGGGGATGATAATCCACCATACGGCCAGTGAGCCGGCACAGATGATGGACGCGTATTTCAGTCCCACAATATAACCCAGACCGAGCACGGCAGCACCCGTATTAACCTTGAATACCAGCTTGGCTTTCTCGGCCAGCATTTCGCCGAAGCCGCATACGCGGGTAGTGAAATTCTCGTTCCACCAGCCGAAGGTTGCCACGATGAAGTCGTATAGACCTCCGATAATACCAGCCATGAGTAATGGTTTTGCCTGGCTGCCGCCCTTTTCACCGGAGACGAGCACTTGTGTGGTGGCTGTCGCCTCGGGGAAGGGATACTTGCCGTGCATGTCGCTCACGAAATATTTGCGGAAGGGGATAAGGAAGAGAATACCCAGCACACCTCCCAGCAGGGAACTGATAAAGACTTGTGCAAAGGTGACGGTGATTTCTTTCGGATAGGTCTCTTGGAGAATATAGAGTGCCGGAAGGGTGAAGATGGCACCTGCCACGATGACGCCCGAGCTGGCACCGATAGACTGGATAATGACGTTTTCGCCCAATGCGTTTTTGCGTTTGGCGGCACCCGATACGCCGACGGCAATGATGGCGATGGGGATGGCGGCTTCGAATACTTGTCCCACCTTCAGCCCCAGATAGGCGGCTGCGGCCGAAAAGAGGATGGCCATCAGAATACCCCATGTCACCGACCAGGCATTTACTTCTGAATACTTCTTATCCGGGCTCATCAGAGGGTTGTACACTTCTCCCGGTTTCAATTCACGGAACGCATTTTCCGGTAGTCCGGTAATAGGTTCTTCTTCTTGTTTCATAGGTTTTGTAGTTTTATGTTTTTCTTTAATAGACTTCAAAGAAAGTGCAAACCGAATGCTGGATAAAATGAGCAAGCTCATTATTATTCTGCTGAGGTGCAGCCTATCTTCGCATTTTAGGCAAAGAAAGCAAAAAAAAAGGAGATTTAAAAAAATCTCCTTAATTCTGTATGGTAAAATGCTTATTTGGCATCTTTAGCGGTCATGTCCCCTTCGATAAATAATCGCATGATTTCCGTTTTGGCATTGGTGCGCAGGGTAATGGATTTCTTGAAGTGTCCGGGGTATCTTCCGGTTCCATTATAAGTTACTTTCACTGTTCCAGTCTTTCCCGGTGCTATCGGTTCTTGTGAATATTCGGGAACGGTACATCCGCAGGAAGCTACAGCCTGATGGATGACAAGCGGAGCATCGCCTACGTTCGTAAACTTAAAGGTGTAGCTGACCACAGGACTGTTTTCGGAGAATGTGCCGAAGTTGTGGGTGGTCTGTTCGAATTTGATGTCTGCCTTTCCTTGTGCATAGGCATAACCGATGCTCATAACCAGCAGCATCATATAAAAAACGACTTTCTTCATGTTCTTATCTTTTTTATATTTCAACGGCGCAAAGGTAACCCATTTTCATTAAAATAATGCCTATGGCGTGCGAAATTGTATTAAATCGGGCTCAAAAGGTCTCTGTACGAATGATAAGCAGGGAAAAATAGGGGAAGCGGATGGTCGCTATCCGCTTGCTGTCATTGATATACTTCTCTTCCGGAGTGCCTACATTCTCAAAATAGTGATACCGGTATTCGGGATACAGGCGGATGCAGCGGTGAATCTCATCGGTGCATCTGGACAGCTTCATGATGACAACCGCACTGTTTTCGCTTGTCAGTTTCTCTATCTCTTCTGTCGTAGTAATGCCGGGTATCACCGTCAGCCGCTCTTCCTGGCTGGCCACATGGAGCCCGCCCAGTGCGCCGGCGGCAATGAAGGCGGGGATACCGGGGATGTGCTTCACGGGGATGCCGTCTGCCTGCAGTTTGTCATATACATAATGTATGGAAGAGTAGAATCCGGCATCTCCTTCGGCAACGATACAGACCTTCTTTCCTTGTTGCCGGAGGGTGGAGCTCTCCATATAGACCTCGTCGTAGGCGCTCAGGGCTTTTTCGCGCTGTTTGCTCATGGGGAGTGGAAAGCGGTGCACCGTGTTTTCCGGAATGTCGAGTTGCAATAGGATGTCGGCTGCGCGTGAAACTCTGTTTCCATCTTTGGCCAGTGTCTCGGGACAGAATATACAGTCGGCTGTCTGCAGGGCTTTCAAGCCTTTTACGGTAATCAGTTCCGGCTCGCCGGGACCGAGAGATACAAATATGACGGGGAACATTTGCATGAAGCATTAAAGGTTAAAAATTAAAGAACAGCAAAACGGCTACAAAAGTGGGGAAATAATCAGTAGCAAACAAGATATTCGCTATCTTTGTTATTTACTAAAACAATCTGTTTTTTATGGATTATCAACTGAACACCCGCTTGAATGGCAACATAGCCATGACTTCCAGCTACCATGAGCGTGCGTCGCTGCAACGTGACAAGACTCTGTATAAATTCATTTGGGTACAGAGCGGTACGCTGACTCTGGAAATAGACCATATCCCCATGCGCCTGGAAAAGGATGAAATCGTGACCTTGACCCCGTTGCATCACCTGGAGGTAAAAGAGGTGGACGGTGAATACCTGACGTTTGTATTCAACAGCAATTTTTATTGCATCTATGGACATGACAACGAGGTCTCTTGCAATGGATTCCTTTTTTATGGCTCTTCCAAGGTGATGAAACTGGCACTTTCTGCCGGGCAGTCTTCCAACCTGCATGACATAGTCCGCATTTTCCGGCAGGAATCGGTCATCCATGACAACCTGCAGGAGGAGATGCTGCGGATTGTCTTGAAACGTTTCATCATTACCTGCACACGCATTGCGCGCCAGCGTTTTGGGGTGGGGCAGGAGAAAGAAAAGACGTTTGACATCATCCGGCAGTATTACGTATTAGTGGACCGGCATTTCAAGGAGAAGAAGCAAGTGCAGGATTATGCCGATATTCTTTGCCGTTCTCCCAAGACACTTTCTAATCTGTTCTCGACCTGCGGGTTGCCTTCCCCTTTACGGGTGATTCATGACCGCATTGAGGCAGAAGCCATGAGATTGCTGCTGTATACCCACAAAAGCGCTAAGGAAATCAGCTCCATTCTGGGCTTCGAAGACTTGTCCGCGTTCAGCCGTTTTTTCAAGAAAATGACCGGCGAGAGTGTCTCGGACTACCGGAAAAGAGTGAAACGGGAAGAATTGCCAACTGTTGCGGAATAATTGCCATTTCGTACGTGGTGGAAAACAAGGAACTTTGCAAAAACAAAAATCAAGTCATATTACTGAAACCATTTAAAAAGTAGAACAAAGATGAAAACGAAATTGCAAAACTTGTTTATGGCTGCGTTGACGCTGGCCGCTTCCACTCAAAAGTTGGGTGTTAATTTGATTCGTGTAGCCATCCTGGTTATTTTCGTATGGATTGGTGGGTTGAAATTCTGGAATTATGAGGCTGAAGGGATTGTCCCTTTTGTGGCGAACAGCCCGTTCATGAGCTTCTTTTATACAAAGAGTGCCCCGGAGTACAAGGAGTATAAGCTGAAAGAGGGCGAGTTCAATGAGGCGAAACATCAGTGGCACGTGGAGAACAATACGTATGGTTTCTCCCACGGTCTGGGCATTCTGATTATGGCCATCGGCATCCTGACATTTCTGGGGATATTCTCTCCGAAAATCGGACTGGCGGGAGCTGCACTGGCCATTGTCATGACAATAGGTACCCTCTCTTTCCTGGTGACAACCCCTGAGGTGTGGGTGCCCGACTTGGGAAGCGAGGAGCACGGCTTTCCGTTGCTGACGGGGGCAGGGCGCTTGGTCATCAAGGATACGGCCATTCTTGCCGGTGCCATTGTCGTACTGTCTGACAGTGCAAAAAGAGTATTGAACCAATTAAGGAAATAGACGTATGAAACAGTATGATGCCATTATCATCGGATTCGGCAAAGGCGGAAAGACGCTGGCTGCCGAGTTGGCAAAACGGAAGCTGGACGTTGCCGTAGTGGAGCGTTCGGAAAAGATGTACGGAGGGACATGTATCAATATCGGTTGCATTCCCACAAAAACATTGGTGCATGCGGCAAAGCATGCGGACAAAGACGCTTCTTGGGAGGTCAAGAAGGCATACTATCGTCAGTCCATTGCAAGGAAGGAAGAGGTCGTCTCTTTCCTGCGTCAGAAGAATTATCACAATCTGGCCGACAATCCTCATATAACGGTCTATACGGGTATCGGCTCCTTTGCAGGTCCGGATGTGGTGGAAGTTGGGATGGTGGAAGGGACATTACAATTGCAAGCTCCCCGGATATTCATCAATACGGGTGCCGAAACCGTCATTCCACCGATAGAGGGGATACAAGGTAACCCACGGGTATATACCAGCACCTCCATTATGGAACTGACTGAGCTGCCGGCACAGCTCGTCATTGTAGGTGGGGGATACATCGGACTGGAATTTGCTTCCATGTATGCTTCGTTCGGTTCGCAAGTCACGGTGCTCGAGGGCTCTTCCGAACTGATATCCCGGGAGGACCGGGACATTGCGGACAGTGTCCGGGAGGTATTGGAACAGAAAGGAATCGTTTTCAGGCTGAATGCACGCGTGCAGTCCGTGAAAGACTCTGACGTCATTTACCGGGATGCGGTCACGGGAGAGGAACATCAGTTACACGCAGATGCCATCCTGCTGGCTACCGGCCGGCGTCCGAATACGGCTGGCTTGAATCTGGCGGCGGCAGGTGTAGAGGTGAATGAGCGCGGTGCCATTGTGGTGGACGACTATTTGCAGACTACCAACCCCAAGATACATGCTATCGGTGATGTAAAGGGCGGTTTGCAGTTTACCTACATTTCTTTGGATGATTACCGCATTCTGCGCGAAGACCTTTTCGGGGCGGGAGAACGCAAGGTGTCCGACCGTGACCCGGTGAGCTATTCGGTATTCATCGACCCGCCGCTTTCACGCATCGGGCTGAGCGAAGCGGAAGCACGCAAGAAGGGATTGAATATAAAGGTCAACAAGCTGCCGGTAGTCGCCATTCCGCGTGCCAGGACTTTGGGCGATACGAACGGACTCTTCAAGGTGGTGGTGGACGCCGATACGGACAAGATTTTGGGATGTACGCTGTTTGGCCCGGAATCGAGTGAGGTCATCAACCTGGTGGCAATGGCTATGAAGACCGGGCAGGAATATACCTTCCTCCGTGATTTTGTCTTTACACATCCCAGCATGAGTGAAGCACTGAATGACTTGATGGGCTTTTAAAGATTATTTAGGCACAATATCCGTCAATTTGCAGGAAGAGCATTTGCGTATCTCCCCAAAAATGACGAATATTGTGCCCGAATTCTATAAACCCCAATAGTCATGACCCGGATATCTGCCATAGGCATTGCACTGCTGTGCATTTTATGCGTAACCTCTTGCGGCTTAAAATCAAGACAGACTACTACCGAATCTTCTTCCGAAACGGGCTATTCTCCGGTTACGACAGACACGGCAGCTACCATTGTACCGTGCTATGCCAAAGGCTATACGGTGAAATATCTTCCGCACCATGTCCGTCTGGTGGATATACACGACCCTCAAAAAGAAAGCAGCAGCACTTTCCACTATGCGCTGGTACCGAAAGGCATAAAGCCTGTCGGCATACCGAGCGACTATACGGTGATTGAAACGCCGGTGGAGCACGTCATGTGTATGACATCCCTGCAACTTTCCAACTTCATCCGTCTGGATGCCTGCAATTATGTGGTGGGCATCACCAGTACGCGCCATCTCTTCAACAAGGAGATGAACGACCGTTTGAAGTCCGGCGAGACCGTGAAGATTGGTATCGAAGGGAACTTTGATAATGAATTGATAATGAGCATGAATCCGGATGTTATCTTTATCTCTCCTTTCAAGCGGGGTGGATATGATGCCATGCGGGAAATCGGTATTCCACTGGTTCCCCATTTGGGATATAAGGAGATGACCCCGTTGGGGCAGGCTGAATGGATAAAATTCATCGGCATGTTTATAGGCCAGGAAGTGGAGGCGAATGAAAAGTTTGCTGCGATAGAGAAGCGCTATAACGAATTGAAGGAGCTGGCTGCCAACGTGAAGAAGCGTCCGATGGTATTCAGCGGCGAGATACGGGGTGGCAACTGGTATGCAGTGGGAGGAAAGAGCTTTCTTGCCGAACTGTTCCGTGATGCCGGTGCGGATTATTTCTTGAAAGACGATCCCCGTTCGGGAGGTGTCACGCTGGATTTTGAAACCGTATATAGCCAGGCGGAGAGTGCCGACTATTGGCGCATTGTCAACAGCTATGACGGGACATTCACGTATGATGCCTTGAAGTCCCTCGACCCGCGTTATGCCGATTTCCGTGCGTTTCGTGAGAAGGGAGTGGTATACTGCAACATGCGTGAGAAACCCTTCTACGAAAGTATGCCCATGCAGCCCGAAATTGTATTGGAAGACTTGATACATGCTTTCCATCCCGATTTGTTGCCTGACTATAAACCGACTTACTACGAACTGCTGAAATGATAAAAAGACCCGTACTTCCGTTGATGTTGCTGACACTGGCATCTATCTTTCTTTTTTTCCTGCTGAACCTGCTTTTGGGGTCGGTTCACATTCCTCTGCGCTCCGTGTGGAACATATTGTGGGGAAATACGGATGAATCCGTTATTTGGCAGAATATTATCTGGAAGTCCCGCGTGCCCCAAGCGTTGACGGCATTGGTGGCGGGAGCAGGGCTGTCAGTCAGCGGTCTGCAGATGCAGACGGTGTTCCGCAATCCGCTGGCAGGGCCTTCGGTATTGGGCATCAGTTCAGGTGCCAGCCTGGGTGTGGCTTGTGTGGTATTGCTGTCCGGGGCGATGGGCGGTGTGGCATTGAGCCGTTTGGGGTATATGGGCGAGGTTGCCTTGTCGGTTGCCGCCATTATCGGTGCGCTGGCTGTGATGGCGCTCATTGTCTATGTCTCCCAGAAGGTGAAGGGCAACGTGACGCTGCTGATAATCGGTGTGATGATAGGCTATGTGGCAAGTGCCGTCATCGGCGTATTGAAATATTTCAGTGTGGAGGAAGATATACGTGCATATGTCATTTGGGGATTGGGTAGCTTTGCCCGTGTTTCGGGCGACCAGATGGTGCTGTTTGTCTGCATCATGGCTGTGCTGCTTCCGTTGTCCTTCCTGCTGATAAAGACGATGAATCTGTTGCTGCTGGGCGATGGCTATGCACGCAATCTGGGACTGAACATCAAGCGGGCACGCCTGCTGGTTATCTCATGCTCCGGTGTGCTGGTGGCTATTGTAACGGCCTATTGCGGTCCGATTATGTTTATCGGATTGGCGGTTCCCCATCTGTGCCGTGCCATCTTCCACTCTTCGGACCATCGGGTGTTGATGCCTGCCACATTGCTGGTAGGCGCTTCCCTGGCATTGGTCTGCAATCTGATAGCCCGTATGCCCGGCTTTGAGGGAGCTTTGCCGGTCAACTCGGTGACGGCACTGGTAGGTGCGCCGGTAGTGGCTTCTGTACTTTTTAGAAAACGGAAAGGAGAATTGAATGAATAAGGAAACCATACATATAGAGAATCTTTCCATCGGTTACCCCGGCAAGGGGGATGTGAAAGTGGTGGCAGACGGCATTTGCGCCGGAATCAACAGTGGTGAGCTGACTTGCTTGTTGGGAGCTAATGGAGTGGGGAAGTCCACGCTGCTTCGTACGTTGTCTGCCTTCCAGCCGAAACTTGGCGGAAACATATTTATTGAAGGAAAAGAGATTGGGAACTATACCGACAAGCAGCTTTCGCGCGTCATTAGTGTGGTGCTGACGGAGAAGTGCGATATACGCAATATGTCCGTCGTAGAACTGATAGGTCTGGGGCGTAGCCCCTACACCGGTTTCTGGGGAACTCTTTCGAAAGAGGACAAGACTGTGGTGGACAAATCCATCGCCCTGGTAGGCATTCCCCATCTGGCACACCGCATGGTGCATACGCTGAGTGACGGTGAACGGCAGAAGGTGATGATAGCCAAGGCGCTCGCCCAGGAAACTCCCGTCATCTATCTGGATGAACCGACAGCTTTCCTTGATTTTCCCAGTAAAGTAGAGATGATGCAACTGCTTCACCAGCTCAGCCGGCAAACGGACAAGACGATTTTCCTTTCTACTCACGACCTGGAACTGGCCCTGCAGATAGCGGACAAAATATGGCTGATGGACAAGGTGAACGGCGTAACTATCGGTACGCCCGAGGACCTTTCGTTGAACGGCAGCCTGAGCAACTTCTTTGCCCGTAAGGGTATTGCCTTTGATTTGGAAACGGGACTGTTCAGGGTAGCCAATGAATATACCTCCCAGATACGCTTGGCGGGCCACGGGCAGAAGTATGCCATGGTGCGCAAGGCACTCCAGAGAAACGGGATTCTGGCAAACCGGAATGTTGAATCGGAGATTTATATCGAAACCGGAGATTTGAAGGGAGACGGCAGCTTCGTATTCCATCGACCGGGCAAGGAGCCGGTAACAGTGTACTCCATTGAGAAATTGCTGCAAATAGTCTTGTCATTCCATTCCCTATGATGCACCATTCTGCAAAGGATAATTATGTCCACTTAACGACGACTCCGGTCCCCCGGCTGATTACGTCATTGGCTGTGCCGACCATCATCAGCATGCTGGTGACGTCCTTCTACAACATGGCAGATACCTATTTTGTGGGTAAAATAAATACCCAGTCTACGGCTGCCGTAGGTATCGTGTTTTCTGTGATGTCCATTATCCAGGCTGTGGGATTCTTCTTCGGTCATGGTTCGGGGAACTACATCTCCCGTAAGTTGGGGGCGCAGGAAACGGAGAGTGCCGAGAAGATGGCATCCACCGGCTTCTTTTTTGCCTTGTTTATCGGAGCGGCTCTGGCTGTGCTGGGATTGCTGTTCCTTACACCGCTTTCCCTTGCTTTGGGGTCGACGCCTACTATTCTTCCGTATACGGAGCGCTATTTGGGAATCATTCTGCTGGGTACTCCTTTTATGACCGCCTCATTGGTGCTGAATAACCAAATACGTTTTCAAGGTAATGCGGCGTATGCCATGGTGGGGATTGTGAGTGGGGCGGTCATCAACGTGGTGCTCGACCCTATCCTGATTTTTGTATGCGATATGGGCATATCCGGTGCCGCACTTGCCACAGTAGTCAGCCAGATATGTAGTTTCATCCTTTTGCTATATATGGGGCGCAGAGGAGGAAATATACGTATACGTTACAGAAACTTTACGCCTACACTGGCTTTCATCAAGGAAATTATTGGGGGTGGAACTCCGTCACTCACCCGGCAGGGACTGGCAAGCGTGGCAACCATTTTGCTGAACGTGGCGGCCGGTGCATATGGTGACGCAGCTATTGCAGGGATGTCCATTGTGACGCGTATCTCTATGTTTATCAATGCTTTCCTAATTGGTTTCGGGCAAGGCTTCCAACCGGTATGCGGATTCAATTATGGTGCCGGGCTGTATGCCAGAGTGCGCCAAGGATTCTGGTTCTGTGTGAAGGTAGGCTTTTTCTTTTTGCTGGTTTGTGCGGTGGCAGGTATGGGATATGCCGAGGAGATTGTCTCCATCTTCCGCAAGGGAGACCCTGCTGTTGTAGCTACCGGTGCGGCAGCATTGCGCTGGCAGTTCATCACCTATCCGTTGGGTGCATGGATTGTGGTCAGCAACATGATGCTGCAGACTATCCGCAAGCCCGTACGCGCTACGATACTTTCCTCTGCCCGTCAAGGGCTGTTCTTCATCCCCCTCATCTTCATTCTTCCTTATTTCTTAGGACTGAAAGGGGTGGAAATGTGCCAGGCGGCGTCGGACATGCTGACCTTCTTCCTCGCCATTCCATTGACCTGCGGGGTGCTGGCGGAGATGAAGAGGAAGGAGGCGGAACAACTGCAACAGCGGCAATCTTGAAGTTTCTGCGTCCCTATTCAATTTTCACGGGAGCTATCGGTTGCCGCTTCACTTTATCGAGGGGAGCTGCATGGTACTCGATGCGCCCGAAGTCTATCTGTCTCAAATCAATGCTTCTGATTGTACTGTTGTACATGGTGCGATAGTAGATGATACCGTTTGTCATATCTGTGGCCGATGTCCATTGGGTGGCACTTGGAATATTGGCAGGAACCTGGCCGAGGGGAAACTCGATGCCTACGGGTATATCAAAGTTATTCAGTATCTGAAAACATTGGAGAACGGTTTCCTGTGCGGTATTCTGTGGTGGTGTAGAAGTCTGGTAGAAAGCGGCACGGATAAAGCGGGAAGGGGGAGTCACATCTCCCGGAATTCCCAAAAAGCCGCTTCCCGAACCGAAAGGGGCTATAGTCACATTGCCCAGCGATTTGCTTTTGGCACTGCCCGGGTAGAGGTTCACATAATTGTTTAAGTTGGTCATCTGCCAGTCAAAGCCGGGGGAGTTTGTCAATACTCCCAGTTTGTTTTCATAGAAACGGGGCTGTCCGTCGATGAACTCCAATACCAGTTGGCGGCCGGTCTTGTCTGCAATCCGCCAATGTACGGTGGAGGTGCGTGGGTCAATGGCTATGACCGTCACATTTTCAATAGCCTCCTTTACCTCGTCCACAGTAGAAAAGCTTCCCAACAGCCATGATACCAATTGTAAATCGGCTATGCTCGACGCTTTTCGTGTGGGGTCGTACTCCTCATATTTGCCATATCCGGGAAAGTAGAACAGCCCGGCGGAGAGCCCGGCTTCATTCAGACCTTCGGCCACGAACTCCTTTTGCTCCACTGCCAGGCCTACGTAGCCATAGCGTGAGGTGAACTCCATGCCGGACAGACTGCCTCCGGGTGTCAGTGATTGTTGCGAATAACCGCGCGGTACGATGACGTACTGGCTGTTCAGCTCACTGCCTCCCCATTCGATGGTGCGAGCTACGACGTGCGCATTGTCTTTGGCCGTCAGGGTGATACCGGTACATGCCTCTGCTGTTTGAGGGGCGAAGGTGAGGGCTGTCATTGCTGCCAGCAGGATAGGAATTCTTTTTGCCATATTATTCAGTTTATATTGTTGAGTATCTGTTTGTATACTAAACAACTCTGTATGGCAAAATGTTCCCTTACCAGAACCGGTACCCCAGCGTAAAGAATGCGGCGAAGTTCTTGGGAAAATATCCTCCTTCTTCCGAATGACCTATCATCTGGTTTATCTGCTCATTGACTTTTACCAGTCCCACTTGTGTCTCTGCACCGATGATGAATCTTCTGTATTCAAAAGTAAGTCCCAGGGCAATACCTGCATCGAAACGGTTGTTACCCATTTTCCCGTCTACCATACTGCCGAAAGTGTCTATCTTGAACTGGTATCCTCCCTGCATACTGCTGCTGCTATAATCGTAGGTCTCGCCGGAGGTCTTGCCTGCCACGCCTATGGCCGCATAAGGGCCGACGCTCAGCGAGGCATGATAATCCCTGCCCAGATGGAGGCGGGCCGCTATCATGAGGGGGATTTGCAGATACAGTTCATGCATTTTGGCCTTGCCGATGTGGCTTATCTCGTCTTTACCGCCGATGGACACAAACTCCAATGCGGATTGCAGCACCCAGGTCTTGTTGAGGACATATTCTGTACCGACACCAGCTTTGTAAGCTATTTGGGTGTCACTACTGGAGTGTTTTCCATGAAAATGGGAGGTACCGATTCCTGCTTTTGCATGAAAGGACAGCGGGCTTTGTGCCAGACCGGTCAGTACGGTCATTGCCATACAGACGGTAATGATTATCTTCTTCTTCATGAGTAAATTTTTCCGTTTTCGGTTATGAGTAATATTGTTAGTTCGCCATTGGGCAGTAAGGGGGCACAGTGCCGGTGACAGAGCTCAATCAGTGCCTTGCCAAACTTTTCCAGCAGCTCTTCGGGAATGATGTCCCAGAGTTCGCGCGCCAGGTTCATCTGTCCGATGGCGGCAAGTGTTTCTTCGCTGCATCCCGTCTGGCGTGCCAGGTCTTGAATGAATTCCTTATTCATGGTCACTTTCTTGCTGTGGGTATCCAGATTGCCTTCGGCCAGTTTCACGGCCTTTCCCATCATCACGCCGAGGGTGACGTGCGGTACTTGCTCTTCGGCTGCTATTTTCAAGGTTTCGCCGATAAAGTTGCCGTAATGCACGAAAGCCTGGGGGGGGAGGTCGGGATAATACGCCTTGATGAAACGTTCGCTCTTTGCGCCGGAGCTGATGACGATACGAGGGTTCCGGGTTGCCTTTGCCACTTCCATGGACTTCCGGATGGAATTGATGAAGGCTTCCGAGGAGAATGGCTTCACGATGCCGGAGGTCCCGATAATGGAAATGCCTCCTTCGATACCGAGGCGGGGATTGAAGGTGCGTTTGGCTATTTCTTCTCCACCGGGGATGGAGATGGTAATGAGAATAGGATTGGGCTGTTTGGCAATATGGAGGCGTTCAAGCCATAGCTTGACGTTCTTCTTTATCATTTCGCGTGGGGTGTCGTTGATGGCAGAGCTACCGAGCTCAAGTCCCAGACCGGGCATGGTGACGACACCTACGCCTTCGCCGCCGCAGACGATGATGTTGTAGTCGTCCTGGGGAGTGTCTTCCGGCAGCGGGTCGTCTATGCGGAAAGGTATGGCTATATTGGCCACAACTTTCATTCCGTTGGTGATGTCCGGGTCGTCGCCGGCATCCTTGATGACGGTAGCGCTTGTCTCGAACATGCCGTCACCGTTTTCCAGAAGGTCGGAGTGGGGAATATGGTGCTGAGGCTCTACGGGAACCTGGATGGTTTCTCCGTTGGGAAGAACTACCGGAAATTCCGTAGGACGCTTTTTGAAGTAGATATTGAATACATCCCAGGTGGCGGCTACGGCGGCAGCGGCGGCACATGTTCCGGTGGTCAGTCCGCTGCGCAGGGGGAAGAAGTCGGGTAAATGTTTCTCGATTATGCGGCGCAGGCCATGCTCGCCGTTTACACAGATAAACTTGTCGGATGTCTTGGGGCGGCAGATGGCAAAGATGCGTATACCCAGTTGCCGGGCAGCTTCCACCTTTTCGCAGAATCCGCCCGATATCCCGCTTTCTTTGAGGAGGATGGCTTCGGGATGAAGCTGTTTCATCAGGACTTGCTCGTCTTCTCCGGGCGTGTAGTAGTAGAGGTTCTTCTCGGAGAAACCTTGTTCCCGGGCGAGCTTGCGCGAGCTGTCACGGTCGAGGATGCGGAAGTAACAGCAGGCATTCTGCCACAAAGGCTTCAGCTTACCTATGGTCTGTACGCCGGTCAGTGCAAGTAAGATGAAAATCTTTTCTTTCTGTATCTTCTCGATGGCATCGTCATAATCCCTGCACCAGGTGATGTGTTCTTCATCGCGTTTCGGGAAGATACGCTCGAAACGGATGACGGGGATATTCGATTCCACGGAGACTTGTTCCAGAGTCTCATGCAGCTGTGTGGCAAAGGGGTGCGCGGCGTCTATCAGCAGCTTTATGTGATGCTGTGCACAGAATGTTTCTATTTCTATTGCATCCATCGCGCCTTGCAGGCGGATGCCATTATGCAGAAGTACGTCCTGCTCATCCCCTTTGGTAGAATAGTAGAAAGTTTTTCCGGCTTCTTCAAGGGTTTGGATGGCTATGCGTCCTTCGGTGGTTCCGCCAAATATTAATATCATGTTTGAATGTTTATGGGTGATTAATCGTTGATTTATTTCCGGTACAGATGCTTGAACTCGTGTGCATAGAGCCGTGACAGACCTTCACGGTTGCCGATGGCTTCGCCTACGACAATCATGGTTGTCAAGGTGAGGTTATTTTCCTTCACTATTCTGGCAAGGTCTTTGAGTTCCCCCCTGAATATTTGTTCGTCTTTCCATGTCAAGTGGTAGCAGACAGCTACGGGGGTAGTTTCCGGATATTCCTGCAACAGTTCTTCCTGCACCTGCTTCGCAATGCTTGCACTGAGGAAGATGCACATGGTACTTTGTGAGCGTGCCATGAGATGTAGCTTTTCGCGTTCGGGCATGGGCGTACGTCCTTCGCCGCGTGTTAGGATGATGCTTTGCACTTTTTCCGGAATGGTGAACTGCGACTTCAAGGCAGCTGCTGCCGCCTGGAAGGAGGATATGCCGGGGGTGATGTGGTAGCTCATACCGTGCTGGTCAAAGTAGTTCATCTGTTCCTGAATGGCACCATAGATACATGGGTCACCCGTATGCAGGCGTACGATGAATTTTCCCTTGTCATAGAACTTCTTCATCACTTCAAATTGTTCCTCCAAATCCATGGAAGCGGAGCTGAGTACGGTAGCTCCGGCCTTGGCACAGAGAGTCAGCTCCCTGGGAACGAGACTGCCGGCATACAGAATGAGGTCGGCGCGTTCCAGCATTTGGCGTCCGCGTACGGAAACCAGGTCCGGGTCGCCCGGGCCGGCACCCACTATTTCGATGTGGCCCTGGCGCACAGTTCTTATGTCGAGGGCGGCGGCCACGGTATAGTTCTCTCCTTTCTTTTTGGGCACTAGCAGCCGGGAGTTGTTTGCACTCAGCAAGGCGGCGGCTTCGCTGACGCTGGGGGTGCCCATGTGCTTCATGACGGTTTTGCTGGGATGGGGCACCTCTATCTCTGCCAGTTCCTCGGCTGTATAGAAGTAGACTGGGAACTTCTTTTGGAGCGCTTTCACTACCGGTTCGTCACTTTTGGCTTTAATCGTGGAGATGGAGGCGATGCTTTGGGGCATGATGCCGTATTCCTTCAGCGTGTTCATAATCTCTTTCTCCACTTTCCGCACGGGACCTGCCAGCCGGGCAAGGCCGATGCCGAGGTGTACGACACAGGGCACGTAGCATATCATAGGCATTTCCGGGAAGTTGGGGACTTGGGGAGATACGCACAGAATCAGTTTGAAGCGTGAAGGTTTAATGTCCTGCACCCGGTAGAATACTTCTACATGAGGCGGCAGGTGCGCCTCCATCCAGTCCGTGCCTTCATTGCGCACCGTGAGCAGCAGGGCGGTGGGCTTGCCGGAAACGAAGAGGCTGATATGCTCGTTCATGCATACTCTTTTTTTCTCTTCGGGCGTCTTGGCAAGTTCTGCCAACAGGAGGGTGGAGGGCTCGGCGTTGATGACCGGAAACCACCCGAAACGTTGGGGCAGGGTATCGAGTCCCCATAGACCGGTGCAGTCGCTTTGCGTGGTGACTACCGGTTCGGCCCCGAGGATATTCGCTACCTGGTGGGTCAGTTCGTTGGCTCCTCCGATGTGTCCGGAAAGTACGGAGATGGCAAATTTACCGGTACTGTCCACGCAAACCACGGCAGGGTCGGTATATTTGTTCTTCACGCAAGGAGCGATGGTGCGGACACAGATTCCCATGGCGCCAATGAAGACAAAGGCATCATAGCGGTTGAAGTTTTCCGCTGTGAATTTGCCGGCGGATTCTATATGTGTGCATCCCTCTTCGTGCCTGAGGGTGAAGATTTCGGAGTCGGGAAGTTCGTTGAGCAGTGATTGGGCTATGCTCAAACCGGCTTCGGAGATTAGAATAATAGCTGTTTTCATAATGGGTATGTTTAAGAAAGCGTGGCTTTCATAATTTCAATGGGGTTATATTCGTTCAAGGCGATATGGGTGGAAGGGTGGAGCACCATTCCGTTCCGCTCGATTCCTCGGCAGAACGCCTCCTTGCTTTCTGCCGATACGGAGTTGAAGACGATGCAGCCTTCGGGGTGCAGCACTTGTTTCACTTTCTCTATCATTTCCTCCAGATGTCCGCCGTGTCCACCGATGAAGACGGCATCGGGGCGGGCAAAGGGAGTGAGGTCGGTGTGCAGGAAATCTCCGGTTACCGCCGTAATGCCCGGTGCGCCGAAGCGGCGGGAGTTGGTGTCCATCAGCTCTTTTCCTTCGGGGCGTATCTCGAAGGAGATGACGGCGAGATGAGGAAATTGCAGGCGGGCTTCGATGGAGACGGAACCGGTACAGAAACCGATGTCCCAGAAGACGCGGCGGCGGTTCAGTTTCAATGCCTGCAGGGTGAGCAGGCGGATGGGAGCCTTGGTTATCATGCGGGCGCGTCCGTCAAGATGTGCAAACTCTTCATCGGGGATGCCGAAGGGACGGACTGGAAAGTCTGGGGCTTCGCTACCGTGCAGGGAGTTTGTGCGGCATTGTCCGAGATGGCTGTCCAGCAGCAGGCAGTTGGGATGTTCGAAGTCACCGGAAACCGCTTCCTGGGGTGTCATCCGGCGTATGCGTTCCTTTTCGGGATTGCCGAGATGCTCGCCGATGTATAGTGTGTAGTGGGAGTACCCGTATTCCAGCATGCGGGCGGCAATGGTGGCCGGGGTATGTTCGCGGTCGGTGAGGATGCCTATTTTGGGGGCACGCTCTATGAGGGCACGGTCGAACTCCTGCCAGGGGCGTCCTGTCAGGGAGACGGTGCGCATGTCGTCATACGGCATGACGAGGCGGTGTGCCAATGTCTGCAAGGAATTGAAAGCGGGATAGAGCAGAATGTCTGCCCCGGGAAGCTTGCGCTTTATGGTATTGGCAAAACCGAAGAACAACGGGTCGCCGGAAGCGAATACAATGATGGAGTCGTCCGTCGCCGTCTCTTCGAAGCGGGCAAATATTTCTTCATAACGGGAAAAGACGCGGTCCAGCGGTACGGTGATGGAAATCCATTCGGCCCCGGCAGGCAGCAGAGGACCGACAATCTCCTTATGCCGTATGCCACCGGAGAAAACCTTCCCCTTCCGTATCTGCGCCAGTGCTTCCGGTGGAAAGAAGGGGGAACGGTTGTCATCCATTCCTATGATTATAAATCTGTGTTTCATTCAACGGGTAATCTTATGAAAATATCAAGTAATGTAAAGGGGCATAACAAGTAATGTTATCGGTCGTAACAAGTAATGTTATGGAATGTCTCTTTTCACTTACACATCCCTGCCCGGGCGCAACTGCTCCGCATCGTTGTAGCACAACACGGAGTTCACCAGCGTGGCAGCCAAGTTGCTGCCTCCCTTACGTCCTTCTACGATAATCTTGGGTATTTCCGTAAAGGGTTTCACCATGTGTTTGGACTCCTGCACATGCACAAAGCCTACCGGTGCGGCAACAATGCCCGCCGGATGTGCCTTGCCCTTACGTATCAGGTCGCAGAGTTCCATAAGTGCCGTAGGTGCATTGCCGAATACAAAGAAAGCATCGGGATGCTCCTCCACAGCCAGGCGGATGCCTGCCTGGGTACGGGTGAGGCCTTTCTCTGCAGCCATCGTCGCCGTGCGCGGGTCGCCGAGGTAACATTTCACCTCTATGCCCAGCCGCTGCAAAGCTCCTTTGCGGATACCGCTGGCTGCCATCGTGACGTCTGTGACAATCGTCTTGATTCCGCCTTTCTCGATGGCTTGATACAAGGAAGCCACGGCACCTTCGTCCGTATGCAGCAGATGCTCCATTTCAAAATCGGCGGTGGTATGTATGGCATGGAGTAAAGCCCATTTATGGTCGAGGGGAATATGCTTGTTCTTCAGTTCCTTTTCGATGGTACGGAAACTGCGAATCATGATGTCTTGCCCGATGCCCGTGGCTTCGGTATTCGTGTCCCGGTAATAGCCGCGCGGAGTGATGAAGGCTCCGTTCCATTCGTAGGACTGTGAGTTGCCTATCAATACGACTGTAAACATATCCACCTCTTCGGGATTGAAATCTCCCAGCGTGGTGATGTGTACCGCTTGTTCCGGGCGTCCTGCTTGGCGTACATATCCCACGGGTGTTTCCGGTGAGCGTCCTTCCTGCAGAAAGAGTTCTTTCAAGCGGTAAAGCTGCCAGTAGCGTCCTTCACTTTTGGGGTTGTAGACTGCCGTCACGAAGTCGGCGGCAGCGGCTGCGGTGATACGTCTTTCAATACGTTCCCAGGGAGTCATCAGGTCTGAAAGGGAGATGACGCAGAAGTCATGTCCCACGGGAGCTCCCAGCAGTGAGGCTGCCTTTTGGAAAGCGCTGATGCCCGGCAGCGAAACGATTTCCACGTTGCTGTTCCTTTCCCGCTTCATCTCGTAGACAAGCGGCGTCATACCATAGATGCCCGCATCCCCGGAACTGATGACGCAGACCGTCTTTCCCTGCTCTGCCAGCTCGAAAGCCTGCTCGGCACGGGCGCGCTCACGCTTCATGCCGGTATCTATGCATGTTGTTGAGGGGTGGAGATAAGGGATTACAAATTGGAAATAATACTTATATCCCACCACTACATCTGATTCTTGCAAAGCGGAAATTACGGCGGGAGTTATATCCGATTCATTGCCCGGTCCGATGCCGGCAACAATTATTTTGGGGTGTTTCATATCCATATGTTCTATTGGCATACAAAGATAGAACTTATATTTGATGAAACCGAAAAAACTCTGTGCTAATCCGCGTAATCTGTGGTGAAACTTTATTGTCTAAACCTGCAAGTGCCGGTATTCGCTCGGAGTATAGCCTACGTTCTTCTTGAACACGCGGTTGAAGTGCTGCGAATACTGGTATCCCAGTTCATAGGCAATCTGGCTGACCGTCTTCCCGCTTCCTATAATCATTTCTTTGGCCAGGTCGATGATTTTGTTCTGGATATATTCCTGCGCCGTCTTTCCGGTTTCCTTCTTCACCAAATCTCCGAAATAGTTGGAGGAGAGGAACACTTTGTCTGCGAAGTATTTCACGGAAGGCAGTCCTTCGGTCTGCGGTTTGTCGCTCTGGAAATAGTCGTCTATCAGTGCTTCGAATTTCATCAGGATATCTTTGTTGGCTGCCGAGCGGGTGATGAACTGGCGTTCGTAGAAACGCATGCAGTAGTCCAGCAGCAGTTCGATGTTGCGTGCAATCAGACCCTTGCTGTGCTTGTCGATGGGGCGTTGGATTTCCATCTTAATCTTCTTCAGACAGTCGAGGAAGATTTTTTTCTCGTCTTCGGACAAATGCAGTGCCTCGGTAGAGGAATAGGAAAAGAAGGAATACTGCTTTATTCCTTGTCCCAGCGAGGTGCCTTTTATCAGGTCGGGGTGGAACAGCAGGCCGGAGGCGCTGGGCTGCATACCTTCCGGCATGTTGACCTCAGTCACCTGGCCCGGGGCGAAGCTGGTTACCGTGCCTTCCTGGTAATCGTAAAACTGTTTTCCATAGCGTATATCTCCGCATTTGGTGTTTTTGAGGAAAAGGGCGTATACGCCATAGTTCAACGTGAAATGTCTGGGGTATCCGGTGGCTTCGGACAAGTCGACTACGCTGACCAGCGGGTGCAGGGTTTCGAGACCGAACATCTTGTTGTATTGGTCTACTGCATTGAGCTTGATTACTTCTTCCATAAACGTTCCTGTTAGTTTTGTACAAATGTAGAGAATAATCCGGAAAGTTCCATATCGCAGGAGGAGGAATCCGTAATATGGTTACAAATGTCCGTAATCTGTGTACATTGAAAAGAGTTACACCCTTTGTCCGAAATGGTGTAGCCATCCGGAGCAAAGGGTGTAGCCTTGGTATGTAAAAGGTGTAGCCCTTTTACGCTTGCTGGTTATCAATCTTTTAGCATAGCTTTGATGTGTTCCATATAGAGCTGGCGGATGGCTTTGTTTTCGCCCAGTCCCTGCATGCGTACATTCACTTGATAGCCTTGCTTTTCAAGTTCCGTCTTCCACACGCCGGCAATGTCTTCCTTGGTATGGTTGCCGCATACCAACAGCAACGGAACCAATGTCACGCTCTTGGGGCGTGTCTCTTTCAGTTGCAGCAGGGTTGCGTCCAGGGTAGGATATCCTTCAATGGTGCTGACGTGGAAGTTCTTCAGTCCATGGGCTTTCATCATGAAGTCGAGCATGGCGTAAGTAGTCGTGCTGGGTAGCTGGTTGCCGTGCCCCACATAGACAATGTCTTCTTTCTTTTCCGGCTGTTCGGCGGTCAGTATACCGATTACCTTCTCGCAGTCTTCGACGGAGTAGAGCAGGGGATTTCCCACTTTTATCTCCTTGAAGAAGGGACGGAGCTTGTCTGCATCCCTGCGGACGGAGGTCATCTCACTGCCTTCTATCAAGGTGGTGCTCTGGACGTAGATGGTCCGGTAGCCTTCGGCGCGAAGTTTCAGCAGTGCATCCGTAGGGCTGTCTTTGTACACACCCTCCTTGGCAAGTCTTTTTCGTACAATCGGCGAGATGTATGCTTCGCGCACTGTAAACTGCGGAAAGGCTTCTTGTGCCTCACGGGTCACGACGTCGAGCGTCAAGGCACGTGTCTGAGGGTCCGAACTGCCATAATGGGTGATGAGCAGAGCCGCCTTCTCCTCTTGTTGTGCGGAGGAGAAGAGGCTGATGCCGAGTAAATAGAGAGTGATGAAAAAATGTTTCATAATTGTTGTTGTTTCTAAATGCGTTATGGAGAGATTATTTTAGTCTGAGTGCCAGGCTGATTACTACCGAACGTCCCGGAGAATACAAGGCGAAGTTCTTGTTCAGCGGGCGGTTGTCCTTCTTGTTGAAGATATTGTCTATGCCGATGCCCGGTTCGATGACAAAGTTGCGGAAGCCGTCGAAGGTATGGCGGGTATTGAGGTTCCAGATGCCGTAGCCCGGAGCATTGCCGTCCGCGTCACCCGGATAATAGACTTTGCTTTGCAGACGACCGTTCAGGTTGAGGTTCAAGGTATAGTCGCTCCAGCTGTGTGTATAGTTTCCGGTGATGGTGGCTGTATGGCGTATGCTGCGTTCGATGTTTTGCCATTCGCCTCCTTCGTTCAGACCGCGTCCATAGGCGTAGGTATAGTTTCCGGCCAGGGTGAAGCCCGGGAACAGATTGCCGTTCAAGTTCACTTCAAAGCCTTTGACGGTAGCTTTCTCGAAATTGAAGTAGTTCTTGACACTTAGGTTTTTCGTAGATGAAAGGTCACCGATTTCGGGGAACTCTTCACGCAACTGGTTCTGCTCTGCTTCCGGTAGGTCATCGAATTTAGTGGATTTGGAAGTTACCATGTTCTTTACATAGTTCAGATAGCCGGTGACGGAAGCACTGAAACGGTTGGTGCGGTATTCCATGTTGATGGAGTAATAGTTGCTGCGTTCGGGGTCGAGGTTCTCGTCACCCAATGAGATGGTGGCTCGTGTACCCATTGTCTTCTTGAACATGTGGTAGTAGAGCTCGTCAATTCCCGGAGCGCGGAATCCGGCAGCATAGGTGGCACGTACATTGAAGTTGCCTATGTTGTACATGGCTGCCACTTTGGGGGTGAAGCGTCCGCCCGTCTGTTCGTGATGGTCGTAGCGTACACCCACAACACCGGTCAGATGGTTCCATAGCTTCACTTCATGCTGGCCGTAGGCTGATGTCGTATAGACACTTTTGTCCAAATCGGAGTCGGGACGGCGGAGTACTTCACGGCGATAGTCTACACCGAACACCGTAGTGCTGTTGGTTGTAAAACCGAAGATACCTTTCAACTCGGCATCATGGAATTTCTGAAGCTTGGTAAGCGCATACTGTCCGGGCAGGTATCCGCTGTTTTCTATCAGGTATTTGTAGCGTGATGCGTAATTGTTTCCTGAATAGTCGAACTGGATAACGTTGCGTTTACTCAGTTTGTATTTGGCGCCTGCCCCCCAGTTGTAACCTTCGTAGGCAGTGTTGTACTTGCTTCCGCCGGTGATGTCTTCGCGTTCTACCGGACGTTCGAGTCCGCGGTTGTAGTATCCGCCGTTGGCATAGAAGGAAAGCCGGTCCGTAGCATCATAGGTAAACTTCTGCGAAAAGTTATTCGAGCTGTAGCCCAGGGAGAGCGGGGCAATCGTTTCGATGATGTCTTCTCCGTCTTCTGTCAGACGGCTGTTTTGCCAACCGTCGGAGTGGTCGTATTTATAGGAAGTATAGGACCCTATTTTTCCTTGGGCGATGTCCAGATTCAAGCCTTGGGAGAATTGATTCTTTCTCGTATAGCTGCTATTGCTGCTGAAGGCTACCACATCTTTAGGCTCGTTGGTAATGATATTGATTACACCGCCGATGGCATCCGAACCATAAAGGGAAGAAGCTGCTCCGTTCAGCACCTCGATGCGCTTGACGCGGGTCATGTCTATTTGGTTGAGGTCGATGTTACCGGTGATGTCTCCCGTGACCTTGCGTCCGTTTACCAATATCAGCACGTGCTTGTTGGAGAGTCCGTTCATCATCAGATAGGACCCCATCGCGTTCGGACGGAAGGAGAGCGAGGGTACCATCATGGTCAAGGCCTGCTGGAAGTCGGTGATACCGGCACGCTTTATCTCGTTGGCAGTGATAACCGATACCGGAGACGGAGTGTTCTTCAGTCGCTGATGTGTACCCGTACCCGTTACTACGACCGGGTTCAACTCGTGAGTTTTCTTGGTCATATCGTCGCTGTCACCTTTTTCTGCTTGTGCATAGGCACCGGTGGCGATGATTCCTCCCATAAGGAGAACTGTGAGAAGTCTTTTCTTTATCATATATTGTTTTATTTTATATAACGCTGCAAATGTACATACCATTATCGGAGGGTGAAATACTTAATAGTTGTTATACTGCGATGGCCAAATAGCTATTAATAGGTACTGTATTCCCTTATTCCGGCACATAGATAATCTCTCCATTTTCAAGCTGATAGGCAACTCCCACTTTCTTTCCTCTTTTACCGGAGGTCTTTGGGTCTTCGCTGGGAGTGTATTTCTTGATTTCCTGCCCTTCTTTGGTAATGATTTCCATATTTTCCTTTCCGGGATTCTTCACCATGGTGAAGTCTTCTTTAGAAAACATCTCCGTCATATTGAAGCGGGAGACGAGAGCCACCATCAAGGCTACGGCAAAGACCATTGCTACGTCAAAAAGATTGGCTACCGTACCCATGGGGTCGGAGTCCGAATCGCTGTGCAGTAATCTGTTTCTCTTACTCTTCATAGTTTTCGTATCGTTAGTCCGTTATTCCTTTTCGGCCGTTTGGCGGCTTATCACTTTGTACAGATATTCCAAGTCGTTCATTTCGCGGGCATACCAGCGTTGTTTCACTTGCAGGGTAATGATGCCGACAGCAGCAATGACCAGCCCTACCACTGTAGTGGCAAAAGCCACCTGCATATTGTAGGCCATGGAGGAGATGTCTCCTTGTGCCAGCCCCACCAGTGCGGGACCCATCGGGATGAGGGTACCCATCAGTCCCAACATGGGACCCAGTTTGATGAATGTACGCGAACGTTCCAACTCCTTCTCGGCTTCCACTTCATAGTTGGCAAGCAGGTGTTCGCAGTAGGCAGCGTCGTCCCGGTGTGCGGACAATTTGGACAAGCTGCGGAGGAGAGGGGAGTTGCCTGCCGATGGGAGTTGCTGCAGCAGTCCGTCTATATTCTCTGGGATGATGTTCTCCAGTGTTTCAGTGAATTGCTTCTGTAATTTCATCCGCTGGTAGAACTCGCCGAAGAAACCTCCCGCAAGGATAATGGCACGTAGAAAGAATAGCAGCAGCAGGACTACGACGGGAACCAGCAGCCCGTTTGAAATCCAGAACAGTGTGTTTGAGATTGTTTCCATATATCTTTTTAGTTTTTAATTCTTTAATTTATTTCAATAGCCCGTAGCAATGATGCTCAATATAACAATGAAAATATTAACAATGAACAGTACTTCCAAGCGCAGTGGTTTATCACCGATAGCATGCCGCAGCAGAAGGCTCCCAGCACAAACTGCAAAGAAAGTAACACCGGCTGCTATCCATGAGAGACTGCCGAAATCTATTCCGGGAAAAGTGAAAAGCAGCAGTGCCAGGACATAGCATATTACTCCGCCTATCAGTATGCCGGGGTATAACTTCAGGAAGAGGGTGACCGCTTGTTTGAAGGCCGTGTTGCGGGTACGCATTTCTGCGAAACAGTCGAAACAGAAAGTTATCATTACGGCGGCTTCCAGAGTGACACATACCGACAAGTTCAACATCTGCGGGCGGGAGGCAAAGAAAGCTGCCACCACGGTCTTGGACTGTTCCGTCATCCATGGAGTCACCAGCCACGCAAAAAAGGCATAGCCTGCGGCAACCGTCCACATTCCCCAGCGTGGATAGAACCCCACCTTTAATAGAAAATTGAGGGCGATGAATAGGGCTAACAGATGAATGGCGTATTCCATAATACTCTGTTTCTATTTATTCTTTTTTTCTTTTCTTCAACAGTACGACCAGTCCGATGAAGGTGATGACGACAAGACTGCCTGCAATCACTCCGTTCACCCTGTTCTTACGTACCGTTTGTTCGGAAGTCAGTTTGTGTTCTTTCAGTACGACATCCTTGCCATCGGTTGCGGATGCTTCGTGTACCTCCTTCATGTTCTGGGTATAGGTCTGCTTCTCGCTATTATCCAACTGGTCGGCAACGAACGACTGTAGCTTGTCATTGTCGCAAACGAATTCGGTACAAGCGGCACCTTTTTCGCGTGTGATTTGTGCATGCAGGGAAGCAGTGGTTTTCAGTTGCTCATCAGATGCTTTCCAGTAACCTTTGCGGGCGCTTTCCAGCATGACGGCTGTCATAGCCTGGAATGCGGCGGGATTGACGCGGAGGAAGTACTCGTGAATGCCCAGCTTATTCTCATCCTTTATATACATTCTATACAAGTCATTGAACAGTTCTTTGTCCATGGCCGACGGACGCATGACGTGCCAGCCGAAGATGTTGCGGAAGATTTCGCCGAACATCTGCGCCGAACCTTCCCCGCCTTTCATCCGCTCTTGTATAAAGGTAGGGTTCAAGATGGTGGAACGTGTCTCTACGGCAATGGCCTCTTTGGCATCCTGCATGCGGCGGTTGGTCCGGTTGCGGTAGTCTGCCATATAGGCATCCGGTTCCTTGCCGGTCACGGTTTTGACGGTGAGCGAGAGTCCACCCGTAAATTCGTATACATGATCCAGGGAGATGGGGCCCCATGTGTTACTTTGACGGGGCTGGATGACAACATCCGTTTCGGACAGTGCCGAGGCAAACAAACCTTCCTGGACGTCTCCCCAATTTCCGTCGTCCCCATAAGAGGCACCCATATTGTTGAGGTATCCTTCGGCTATCTCCTTTTCGCTTTCCCACGAGCCGCTGTGCTCGGTATAGGCCATCATACCGGTACTGTATCCGCTGTTGATCGGTCCGAATACACGCATCACAGACATTTCACGGGCACGTTTGGGGGAAGTTCCCTTTTCCACCAGTAATTTTTCCTGCAACAGTGTACCCGATGCCACATAGTTGGGATAGGTCTCATCTCCGGCTTCCGATGCCAGACGTATAGCATCGGTCAGTAACTTCAAGCGGGAACCGGCTATGTCGCGTAGCTGTCCGGACACTTGTACCAGCACATTGATGCGCGGACGCCCCAGTTCTTCACTGGGCACCAGTTTCAGGTCAACCACTCTGCCTTGGGCGTCGCGTACGGGTTCTACTCCCAGCATCCAGAATACCTGGGCCAGCGTAGCTCCTTCCGTATTGATGAATTCGCCTGCCCAGAAGGTATAGCTTACTTTCCGGGGATATTCGCCGTGCTTGCTGATGTACTGTTTTAAAGTCGCTTCTGCCAATCGCTTTCCATCTTCCCAAGCCCTTGGGTTGGGAGTATTCTCGGCGTTGATGCTGTACATGTTGCGTCCGGTGGGCAGAACGTTCGGGTTCAGTACGGGGTCACCTCCCGGCGCAGGGAATACGGTTCCTCCGCTGAGTGCACGCACCATGGCATTCTGTTCGTTGACGGAGGAGGCAAGCAACTGTTCGCGATAGAGTAGGGCGGGGCGAAGCTCCGGTGCTACAGATGCAGTATCCTTGGGTGGATTCTGGAGTAAGGCGGTCAGTCTTTTCCTGGCGGCAGGCAAGTAGTGGTGGGCTATATAGGTGAAGTCTTGCAACTGCTCTGTGGTGATTTTGCCTTTATCGCGGTCCTTGCGGGCCGTTTCGTATGCCAGCGGGTCGGCAGCGACGGCGAGAGTGGTGGTCAGCAGGTCGCGGTCAGAATAAGGCTCGTTCATGGTGTAGTACGCACCCAGTATCTTTTCGTTGGCTATCTCTTCGGTGAAGGCATCCAGACGTTCCAACTCCTCGGCTGTATAGGGTTCGCCGGATATGGAATCCAGATTGAGGTCGCGGTGCAGCCCCAGGCGCATGGCCTCTTTTTTGATGTTCATTCCCAGAGCCCGGTGTTTGGCAGTCCCTTCGTCCAGCACTTTGTGAATATCTTCCAGCAAGGCCGAATAGCGTTGGCGCATACCGCTCTCCACGTAGGGCGGAGTGAGATGGGTGACCAGTACGGCATGTGTTCGGCGTTTGGCAATGATACCCTCGCCTACGTTTCCGGTGGTATAGAAATAGAAGTGGGGGAGGTTACCAATCAGTACATCCGACCAGTCGGCCTGCGACTGTGCCACATTCTTTCCGGGCGTGTATTCCAAGTTGCCGTGGGTGCCGAAGTGAATCACTGCATCTGCCTTGAATCCTTTTTGCATATACAGATAAGGAGCCAGGTAGCTGTGGGGCGGCGCTACCGGCATTCCATGCACCAGTTTGAACTCATCATCTCCCAATGCCGGGCGGGGCTGGGGGAAGAGTAGGATATTGCCGAATTGCAGGCAGGTAATGGCAATACTGTCCTCTGTTACCAGCAGATTGCCGGGCGCATCTCCATATCTGTCTGTCACTTCCTGATATTTCTCGGGAAGGAGTACTTCGTGTGCCCATTGTTCGTATTGCTCGGTAGAAAGCCATATCGGGTGTGCCGTTTTCAAAAACTGTTCTTGTGCTCCTTTGGCATACGAACCCATGACGGCACCGTCACGATGTATCCGCTTGCCGAACTCCTCTACAGTAGCAGGCAGTCCACTGACGTCGTACCCTTCCGAACGCAGGCGTTTCAAGAAGTTATAGAGTGAAGGAATCACTTCCATACCGCTTGCCAGCAGGGCGTCTTTTCCCGGAGTCTTGAAGTAACAGATAGCAACGCGCTTTTCTTTGTTGGACATGTCTCTCAAGGACATGTACTTGGTAATATGGTCCACTACGGCATCTATCCGTTCATTTTCAGCGGTGTACAGATAGTATCCTTGTTTGTTTTCGTTTTGGGTAGCGATGCAGAGGGGTAGCATGCCTCCATCTATCTCAGGCACCACTACACGGGCGGTCAGTGTGCCACCGCTGACGGGGGTATCCGGGTCCAGCCATTCCTCGTGGGGCTGAATCAGCGGGAAGGGCATGAATAAAGGAATGTTTTCCTGGTGCAGCCAGTTGATGAGTGAGTCATTGCCCAGCCGTCCCATAGGCAGGTAGACTACTGCATCGGGATGGAGGGTACGTATCATATCGGCACGCGGTTGACCTCCGGCTGTGAAAGGATAGACATTGAAGCCTGCTTGTGTCAAGCACGTGATGAGGGAATCTACGTGGGCACGGTTTCCTTCCATCGGAAAGTTGAGTCCGGAAATCAGGGCAAGGTTGCGTCCGTCCTCATGGTAGAGATTTTTTTCTTTCAGATAGGCGGTCACCTCTTGCGGAGTACTGAAGTAGCGGCCGTATTCGCGGTGGTAGAACATGTTCTCCAGCAATGGGATGGGAGGCTCGTAATCCTGGTGTCCCCACCGGTGGGGAGTGGCGATGTGGCGCAGGTAGAGTAAGGCATTCCGGTAGTTGTGCTTGTTGCCGTTCTTGAGATACTCCCGTAGCGTATGCTGTTGTTCATTGGTAACATTGTGATTGAGGGAGAGGGTGAAATTTCGTAACGTATTCGTAAAGACTGGTACTCCGCTGGCACCCACCCGTTCCACTTCGGCAATCTGGCCGTCGTCAAGGTATAGCCCTCTGCTGTACATCACGATGGCATCATAGCCGGAAAGGTCCTTTACCTCTTCTTTTTTTATGCAGGTGACTTCTATCCGGGCGCAGTCATTGTTCAGGGCAATGTCGGCAGCTTGTGCCAGGGTTGCGTTGATAATAAGTATATGTGTAGGAGCAAGCCAGTACTGATAGGCCGCAAAGCTGCAGACAATCAATAGGGCTATGCTGCCGAGGAATATTCCAAGTCTTTTCTTATTCATACAAGTTTATTCTCGTTAATAGCGTTTTTGTCTTTTACAACATTTTCTTCTTATATAATTCACACTTAACGCCACACCCGTGATGCAAACGGCTGTACCTCCAAGCAGCAATACCCAAAGCACAGTCTTGCGCAGGGTGGCATTGGAGTTCAGACCGGGCAGACGCATGCGGTGCAGGGCTGTATAGCTCCAGTATTTCCAGCGGGAGGAGGTGTCTACATGGCGGATGATTCCCGTTTCCGGGTGAATGTAATAGACGCTCCGGTCCGGGTCGTCCACCGTTATCTTCCAGACGGGAAGCTGGGGTCGTCCGCGATACATATTGCTCATGTCGCGATAGTAGGTCTCGAAATGTTCGAGCCGGGAGATACGTATGCCGGGGATATGTTGTGAAGAATCACGCTGGGAGGTATAAATGCTTTCCACGCCTTTCAGGATTTCTTCTTCGGAGAGTTGTAACGGACGCGGCAGGCTGTCGGCGGCATCGATGTAATACTCGTTTTTTCTATCTTTTACGATGTAGTAGGGATGTTCGCGGAAGTTGCGCCACTCTATCTGCAAAGCTTGGGGATAGGCAGCTATGACACGGCGGTAGTCCAAGGGGTAATCCTCCGGTTGTGGGGCACGGGCATGGAGCGTGCGTGTGGCGCTGCCTTTCTTCAGTGCCGGTTTATGAATCCATTCGGGAATGTCTGCCAGAGACATCATGCCGCTGAAGGTGAAGGTCAGTACGAAGATGCCGAAAAAGATTCCGCTGACGTAGTGCCAGTGATACCATCTTTTTCGGTAGGGGGAGAACTTGGGATGGCGGCTTCGGTGCGTCTTACGCCATACATCCACAGTTACCCAAATGCCGGCAATGACCATGAGACAACCCAGAGCTGTGAGCCAGATGACGGTCTTAGTCCAAAGGACGGTGTCCTGCCGCAGCCAGGTGAAGTATACCCAGTGGGGAATGGCACCCAGCCATGCCCAGAAGCGTTCGCTTCTGTTGGAGAACTGCAAGGCCTCACCGTTTTGTGAACTCAGATAGAGCTGTGTCCCGGCATCGTCGGCAAAGTATATTTTATAAATGGGCATTTCCTTTTTCAGTTCAGCGAAGGGAATCCATTGGTCCAGAGAGTGGAGGGTGTCGATACGGGTAATGGGAGAAGAACACCACAAAGCTGCTGTCCGGTGCAGGTGTTCACTGTCCAGAGAGGGTCGTGAGATGGTGGAATCGGCAAGGAAATGAAGCGTGCCTTTTGTGGTACTAAAGCTGAACTCGGGGTGTCCGGCATTGAGGTTCAGTATCGTAGACCTGACCTTTACGCCACGGGGCAGGCGGGCTGTGACGGAGGAGATGTCCGGAAGTGAGTCTCCGGTTTGGGAGAGCATATCCAGCTTTTGCATTTTCTCTTTGGCGCTGACACGGGGAAAGCGGTGGTACATCATCACGAAGGCGGAGAGGAACCACATGAGAAATAGGATACAGAGCAAAGTGCCCAGTATCCTATGAATAGAGTACATCAGTTTGGTGATAACATTCATTGTCGTTCGCGTTTTTCCTGCAAAAGTACAAGATGATTCAAGAACACTAAATACCCACTAATGGGTATATTATTCTGTGTCTTTTCCGGCAGCATAGGCCGCCTTCTTCGTCATGATGTCCAGCATGCGGTGCTTCAGTCCGAAACGGATATGGTCAATGAATATTTCTTGAATTTCCGGAATTTGTCCCAGTCCTTCCAGTTGTGCACTGACGGTGAAGCCTTCTTTCTCGAGCATCTCCTTCCACTCTCCGGCAATGTCGTTTTTGGCATGGTCTCCGGCAACAAACATGAAGGGTATGAGGGTCACACGTTTGGCTTTCCCGGCTTTCAGTTGTGCCAGCATGGTGTCAAAGGTTGGATAACCTTCGATGGTGCCCACATGGAAATTGGTCAGTCCGCCTGCTTTCAGCATATAGTCCATCTGACTGTAGATGGCGGTACTGGGGGTATAGGTGCCGTGGCCCACAAGGACGAAGTGTTCTTTGGTAGCTTTCTTGCTTTGTGCCGGGGCGTTGTAGCGGTTCCCCAGAATACTTGCCACTTTCTCTGCATCTTCGATAGAGTAGAGCAGGGGAGTACCTACACGTATTTCCTTGAAGAAGGGTAGTGCGCTTTCCACATCCCGGCGGAGGGATTCCATTTCTACTCCGTCAATGATGTTGGTACTCTGTACGATGAGGTGTGTGTAACCTTCGCTGCGCAGTTTCAGCATGGCATCCAGTGGAGTCAGCTTCGTGATGCCGCGCTCTTTCAAGCGGCGGATGATGATGCGCGACGTATAGGCTTCTTGGAACTTCAACTCCGGGAAGGCGGCTTGTGCCTTGGCGTTGATGGCATCAATGGTGAGGGCGCGGGTATCGTCGTGCGTAGTGCCGAAGTGCACCATGAGCAGGGCGGCTTTGTCGCCGGGTTTCATACTTGCAAGCATATCGCTGTGCTCGTAGTTGCCTCCCCCGTGCGCATGGCAGAGGAGGAGGAAATTACAAAGGAATAAAAAGACAAACAAATTCTTCATAAATACTGATGCTTGTTTTAATCGTTCTCTATGACACGTATCATATCGAAGTAGAAGCGTCCGTCCACTTCGGCTCCTTTCTCTACATTACCGGTCTTGATGTCATAGATGTAGATAACGGCGTTGGCATCTTCTTCAGTGTTTACACCAATGTATGCTTTGTTGTTGAAGATGACAGAACGCTGTGAGAAGCGACCGCCGCTGTAACCGATTTCCTTGCCATCATAGCTTAAGCGTGTCTTGGTTCCGGTGGTAAGATCGAGGATGGCGTAGTAGTGAGAGTAAGCGTCGATGCCGGGTTGCTTATCTGCAGCGGGTCTATCGGCATTGTCATTACGTGCATACACTAAGGCTTTGTTCCCTTCCAGATATTGAATGGTCAGCAATTTGCCGTCGGCATTGGGATAGCCGTTGTAGGAAGCGTCGAATTCTGTTTCGCCTTTGTTGATACGTAGCAGGATGCCTTTGAAAAAAGCGTTATCTTCTTCGTGGAAACAAGCTAGGTAGAGATTGTCTGCTTCGTCGTACATTACGCAGTTTTGCATCAGTTCTCCGTAAGCGCTTCCTGCCATTTCGCATTCGATGGGAGAGAGTACATCTTTTTCTACTTCCATGGTAGAGGGGTTGATAATGGCTGTATGGAAGTTAGGCTCTTGCTGGTCTATATTCGTCAAACCGTCTGTCTCTTTCCAATAGTAGAAGTAGTACAATCTGTTGTCTGATTTGCGGTAGGTGAGGATACCGGAGCTTGTCAGTTTGAGCCAGTTGGTGGGGGCTGGTATGTTGAGTTCACCTTCAGCAAGGATAGTCAAGTCCTCTGCGTTCAGTTTCGTATAAAGAATCTTGTCCTTCTTACCATTGGTAGACATGATGACGAGTGTGTTGTCATCAATCCAGGCATGTGTGTAGGAACGTACCTTATAGCTGTTGGCCTTGAAAGGACGTTCTGCAATAACCTGAACTGCATTGTTCTTGATTTGATATTTTACGAAACGGTCGTTGGTTGCGGGTATTTGGTAGTAATATTTTCCTTTTGAGATAGTCTCCATGGAATAATCTCCCAGTTCCGAACCTTCTCTTTTCACAGTGATGACACCCTGCTCTGTGGCCAATGAGTTGACGCTATGGACAATAGTGGTATTCTTGCTACTCATCCCACCGTGTTTGTCTACGGTGACAAATAGGTCGAAGTGATAGTTATCCTCATTGACTTCCGGGTCGGGATTAGGATTAGGTTCCGGGTCATCATCGGAACACGCTGTGAATGACAGTGCCATCATGGCAGCCATAAAGGCAATCAGTGTAAATTTGAATTTTCTCATTTTGAATGAATTATTAAATGATTAGTTAATGAATAGTCTGAATTTAGCAAAAAAAGCACGTCCGGGCTTCTGCAGCTTGTAGTTGTCATAGGCTGTCTTGTCGAGGAAGTTGGTACACTCCAAAGCCAGATTATAGCGTCCGCGTCTCCATGAGTAAGTGATGTCGGCATTACAGATGTGCTGGGCGGGAATGCGTGCCTTGTTATCATATGCGCCGTAAGCTTCCCAGGTCAGGAAGTACCAGTGTACCCATTGATAGGTACAACCCAGGCGCAATCTGCTTTCGGGCAGGGCAATGTTGCGGAAGGTATAATAAGCCTCTACGCTACCGAATAGCCACGGGCGGTTGGGCACACGGTTGTTATAGGTGGCAGAGGGCTTTCCGTCACCCTTGTACTTCTGCTGGTCGCGAGTGTCCTGGTAGCTGACGTTTGTGGCGAGTTGCAGTCTGCCTTGCCAGTCGTAGCGCATTTCCCCTTCCGCACCTTTTACATGGACAGCCGGGACGTTGGTATATTGCATTGTACCCTCTTTCTCGGCAATGCTGGTCTGAATGTAGTTGTCTACCTTACGGAAAAATCCGCTCATCTCATAATAGAATGTATGTCCATTGCCCGGGTGCCATGTGCCGAACAGAGAGGCATTGAAGTTGTTGCTGTTTTCCGGTTTCAGTGCCACGTTGGCATAGATGGTGGTACCGTTTCCCAACAGCTCGCGGGCGATGGGCAGTCTTACGCTATGCTCGTAGGATACTTTGATGGATAAAGGTTCCACGATGATATACCGGAGTCCGGCACCGTAACCCAGGTAGTTCTTGGTGGTGGAGCCTTGCACATCCTTCGAGCCGGTCACGCTGGATTGGTCGGTCTGCCGGATATTGGGATGGTTGATGTAGTCTTTTATGAAGAATACGTTTTCCATCTTGCCATCCAACAGAGACTGGTTGTAGGAGAGTCCCAGGATATGTTTGGTAACCACATCTTTTGACGGCTCGAAGCTGGTATCAAGGTCATCGAAGCGGTCGTTTCCGGTACGGCTCAAATGGTAGTTCAGATTAAAGCTGTGATGGGTATTCAGCTGATAGTCCAGGTTGGTGCGCATGATGGTGAGCGGACGCTTGTAGTGGCGCATGGATGGTTCTTTGCCCATAATCTCGTTGCGCTGGCTCACGATGTATCCTCCGTCCCAATAGTACTTCCGATAGGCAGTGTCCACGGTCAAGGAATGGTCCCAGGTGTGGGAGAGGGAGGCATTCAGTTGCATGTTCTTCAGGATGAAGTTGTACTTCTGATAGCGGGCAGAGATGTTCCAGGAATCGGAATTCCTTTCTGCCATTCCGTATACTTTGTTTTGAACAGACCCCGTCTGCAGTTCCTTGTCTGTTTTTGAATAGGAGGCGGAAACAAAGAAAGCATCAGCCCAGGATTTGTTGACAAATCCGGCTTCCACCTGTGCCAGTAGAGAGAAGTAGCCGTCATGAAAACGCTTGGGATTGCCATATATGAAGTTGTCCCCGCTTTCGTCGCGCATCTGTACATTCTTCATTCTATAATCGTTTTTGGAGTAGTTGATGCCAACGGTGGGCCAGACTATTAGTCCGGTTTTCTTTTCTACGAACTGTGCATTCAAGTCTGCCTTGTGGGTATGGAAGGAGCCGATGCCGTAAGATACATCCAGATAATCCTTTTTTTCCTGCTTTGTAATGATATTGATGGTGCCGCCCAGTGCATCTGTTCCCAAGCTGGCAGGGACTACTCCTTTGTATATCTCAATCCGGTCTATGATGTTAATGGGTAAGTTGGCGAGGGAAACACCGCTTCCTTTGGTGTCCAGTGGCATTCCGTCCAGAAAGTAGCGGATTGAATTTCCGGACAAGCCGTTGATGGAGAGGTCGAAGTCCGAGCCAACCCCGCCTTCCTCTCTCACCTTGATGCCCGTTGTACGGTTCACCAGGTCGTTGAGGTTATTCAGTGAGTTTACTATCGGCTTGATGTCGAGTGCATTGACGGCAAAGGCTCCTTCCTTCACTTTCTGCGTTTGGGTCTTTCCGTAAACCTCGACAGAGCTCAGCGTTACGGCACTTTCCTGCAATGTAAAGTTCTGTTTTTTATCCTGCCGGATGTCGAGGGATTGTTTCACGGTTTGGTAGCCCAGAAAGGAGACAACGAAGGTATGTTTGCCCGGAGTGACTTGCAGTGAATATTTCCCCTGGTCGTCCGTATAGGTGCCGGAGGTGGTGTTTTCCACAGCAATGGTGGCTTGGGCAACCGGTGTTCCGTGTTGGTCGGTGATTTTTCCGGATAAGGTGACCTTATTCTGTGCCATACTACCTGCAGGCAGCAGGCAGATAAATGTAAATAGCAGCCATGTGATTATTTTCATCTCTATTCCTTAATAATCGATTCTTGTATTTCTCTTTTATTACTATCTAATAATTTTATGCAATAATTTATATAATTGGAATACATTGAAGGTAAAGGCCCATTTCCTATCTTACTTAAAGTATTTTGTTTTGCTTCATCCATTAATTTGCTGAATTCAACTTGCAAATGCAACAGAATTCTGATTAATAATTTGTTTAAATTTTTCGTTTGGCGTGAGGTAT
>NZ_CAXUGK010000040.1:0-42098 GCF_964250605.1 Bacteroides sp. AR20
GGATACCTCACGCCAAACGAAAAATTTAAACAAATTATTAATCAGAATTCTGTTGCATTTGCAAGTTGAATTCAGCTATTAATAAAAATAACCATTTAAAAACTGAAAGTTATGTTACTATCTGTATTATTGCAAGCTGCTGCGGCAGGTGTGGGAGTTAGTAAACTGGGTGCAGCCATTGGTGCTGGTTTGGCTGTTATTGGTGCTGGTGTAGGTATTGGTAAAATCGGCGGTTCTGCTATGGAGGCCATTGCCCGCCAGCCGGAAGCATCCGGAGATATCCGTATGAACATGATTATTGCCGCTGCCTTGATTGAAGGTGTTGCTTTGTTGGCAGTAGTTGTGTGTTTATTGGTATTCTTTTTATAATGTACAATCTACCATTTACCATTTACAATTTGTCCGTGCAGCATCACCGCGCAGCCAAATTGTAAATCGTAAATTGTCAAATAGTAAATAAAATTATGTCATTGTTATTACCCGATAGTGGTCTGCTGTTCTGGATGCTCCTTTCATTCGGTGTGGTGTTTGTGGTGCTTGCCAAGTACGGTTTTCCCGTTATCACCAAGATGGTGGAAGGTCGCAAGACCTACATCGACCAGTCTTTGGAAGTGGCACGCGAAGCAAATGCCCAGCTCTCCAAACTGAAAGAGGAGAGTGAAGCGTTGATTGCTGCTGCCAACAAAGAACAAGGACGTATTCTGCGGGAGGCGATGCATGAGCGTGACAAGATTATCGTCGAAGCACGCAAGCAGGCGGAAGCCGCCGCGCAGAAGGAGCTGGACGAAGTTAAAAAGCAGATACAGCAAGAGAAGGAAGAGGCCATCCGCGATATTCGCCGCCAGGTGGCAGTCTTGTCCGTAGATATAGCCGAGAAAATTATCCGCAAGAATCTGGACGAGAAACATGAGCAGATGGAGATGATAGACCGGATGTTGGATGAAGTGCTGGCCGCAAGTAAAAACAATTAATTCTCAAAGAAATGGATATAGGAATCGTTTCGATGCGTTATGCGAAAGCATTGATGGAATATGCCAAGAGCATGGGGGCAGAAGATACTCTGTACAAGGAGTTTTGTATGCTCGACCGTAGCTTCAGGAAACATCCGGATTTGCGCATGGCATTGGAAAACCCCATCCTGACGATACGTGAGAAGTTAACACTTATCTGTACCGCTGCTGTGGGGGATGCTCCTGCGGGCCGTGAGTTTGCGCGTTTCATGACCCTGGTGTTGAAGAACCGGCGGGAAAACTTTCTCCAGTACATCTGCCTGAGTTTTCTGGATTTGTACCGGAAAGACAAGCATATCGGTGTAGGAAAGCTGATAACAGCCGTTCCCGTCAGCCAGGAAGTGCGGGAGCGCATCCATGACAGTGCTTCCTCCCTGCTGCATGCCAGCATGGAGCTGCAGACTGAAGTGGATCCCTCCATTGAAGGTGGTTTTATCTTCGACATCAACGACTTCCGTCTGGATGCCAGTATTGCTACGCAGCTTAAGAAAGTGAAACAGCAGTTCATTGATAGGAATAGAAGAATCGTGTGATTTACGATTTGACAATTTACAATTTACTTATTTAATAGTCTTGTGATGCGTAAGTTGTAGAGGTCAAACAGTATATGATTCGGGTTCTTTCAAATAGTAAATAGTAAATTGTAAAATAGTAAATACTAAGATGTTGTCTGAAAATATAAAAGTAAGCGAAGTCTCCGATATTCTCCGCAAGCAACTGGAAGGGATTGACACCCGCGTACAGTTGGACGAGATTGGCACGGTACTGCAAGTCAGTGACGGTGTAGCCCGTATCTATGGGTTGCGCAATGCCGAAGCCAACGAGTTGTTGGAGTTCGACAACGGCATCAAGGCCATTGTGATGAACCTCGAAGAGGATAATGTGGGTGCTGTGTTGCTTGGCCCTACGGATAAAATCAAGGAAGGCTTCATTGTAAAGCGTACCAAGCGTATTGCTTCCATCATGGTGGGAGAGGGTATGCTGGGCCGTGTAATAGACCCTCTGGGTGCGCCGCTCGATGGCAAAGGACTGATAGGCGGAGAACTTTATGAAATGCCGCTGGAACGCAAGGCGCCGGGAGTTATCTTCCGTCAGCCGGTGAATCAGCCGCTACAGACCGGTCTGAAGGCTGTGGATGCCATGATACCTATTGGCCGCGGACAGCGTGAACTGATTATCGGTGACCGCCAGACCGGTAAGACGGCCATTGCCATCGATACCATCATCAACCAGCGTGCCAATTTTGATGCTGGTGATCCGGTATATTGCATTTATGTAGCCATTGGCCAGAAAGGTTCTACCGTAGCTTCTATTGTGAATACCCTGCACCAGTACGGTGCGATGGACTATACCATTGTGGTGGCTGCTACGGCGGGCGACCCGGCTGCATTGCAGTATTACGCTCCCTTTGCAGGGGCTGCCATCGGAGAGTATTTCCGTGATACCGGCCGTCATGCGCTGGTGGTCTATGACGACTTGTCCAAGCAGGCGGTGGCCTATCGTGAAGTGTCTCTGATTCTGCGCCGTCCATCAGGACGTGAGGCCTATCCGGGTGATATCTTCTATCTGCACTCCCGTTTGTTGGAACGTGCGGCGAAGATTATCAGCCAGGAGGAAGTGGCACGCGAGATGAACGACCTGCCGGACAGTCTGAAAGGCAAGGTGAAAGGTGGCGGTTCGCTGACTGCATTGCCCATTATCGAAACTCAGGCAGGAGACGTGTCCGCCTATATCCCAACGAATGTGATTTCAATCACTGACGGGCAGATATTCCTTGATACGAACCTCTTCAACCAGGGTAACCGTCCGGCCATTGACGTGGGTATCTCTGTGAGCCGTGTGGGTGGTAATGCCCAAGTCAAGGCTATGAAGAAGGTGGCAGGTACATTAAAGATTGACCAGGCACAGTACCGGGAGCTGGAAGCGTTTACCAAGTTCAGTGGCGATATGGACCCCGTGACGGCATTGACCATCGACAAGGGACAGAAGAATACACGCCTGCTGGTACAGCCCCAATACAGCCCGATACCGGTAGAAAAGCAGATTGCCATTCTTTATTGCGGCACGCACGGCTTGTTGAGGAATGTTCCTTTGGACAAGGTCAGCGAGTTTGAACGCAACTTCCTTGAGTCTCTTGAGATGAACTATCGCATGGAGGTACTCGACGTTTTAAAGACGGGTGCCATCAATGACGATGTCTGCAAGAAGATTGAGGAGACAGCAGAGGCGGTTGCAAGGCAATTCATGTAATTTACGATTGGACGATTTACGATTTACGATTGGGGCTACTCTATATGGTAAGTGGTAAATCGGCTGCAAGCAAAAGTAACTTCAATCGTAAATCGTAAATAATTAAATCGTAAATAGATATATGTCTTCACTGAAAGAGGTAAAAAATAGAATAAGCTCCGTCAAGAGTACACGCCAGATAACATCGGCTATGAAGATGGTGGCATCTGCCAAACTGCATAAGGCGCAGGGGCGGATTGAGAATATGCTGCCTTATCAACGGAAGCTGAATGAGATTCTGACGAACTTTCTGCGTACGGATGCTTCCTTCGAGTCGCCCTATACCGAGAAAAGACCCGTGACGAGAGTAGCGGTTGTGGCGTTTTCGTCCAATAGTTCCTTGTGCGGTGCATTCAACTCGAATGTGGCGAAGATGCTGGAACGGGCTTTGGAAGATTACCAGTCGCTGGGCAAGGAGAATATTCTGATATATCCCGTTGGGAGAAAGGTGGAGGAAGCCGTCAAGAAAATGGGATATGTGCCGCAAGGCAGCTACCAGGTGATGGCAGACAAGCCTTCGTACGTTGAAGCGTATGAGCTGGCAGAGAAGTTGATGCATGAGTTTGTGGAAAAGCAGATTGACCATGTGGAGCTGATTTACCATCACTTCAAATCGATGGGTTCGCAGGTGCTGCTCCGCGAGAATTATCTGCCCATTGACCTGACGCAAGTAGCGCAGGAGGCGGCAGAAGATGTACCGGAGGATGCCCGCAGTTTTAATAATGATTACATTGTGGAACCTTCCGTCGGCGAACTGATAGCGGAACTTCTGCCAAAAGTGTTGAGTCAGAAGATATTTACCGTGCTTCTCGATTCCAATACTTCGGAACATGCTGCCCGTATGCTAGCCATGCAGACGGCGACAGATAATGCCAACGAGTTGATTCAAGATTTGACGAAACAGTATAACAAGAGCCGTCAGCAGGCCATTACGAATGAGCTGCTCGATATTATCGGCGGTAGCTTGAAATAGTCCGGATTGCCCCGTAAAGGGCTTTCTCAGGATGGGTACAAATAAATGGAATAATAGGACAAGGATAACGAAATAACCGCTATCTTTGTCCTATTATCATATATGGCTACTGATGAAATCCGTATCATTCTGAGAGAGAGCGGATTGGTTGAATAATAAACATATCAATGGAGAATAATCCCGAAATAGCGCTTGCATGGCAATTCATTGAAAACACAGGCACTCATCTTTTTTTGACCGGCAAGGCAGGTACCGGTAAGACAACTTTCCTGCGAAAACTGAGGGCAGAGAGTCCGAAACGGATGATTGTACTTGCACCGACGGGAATTGCCGCTATCAATGCAGGCGGTGTCACCATCCACTCCTTTTTCCAAGTACCTTTCGCTCCTTATGTGCCCGAAAGCTCATTCAGCGCAGATGGCAAGGCAACCTACCGTTTTCGTTACGGGAAAGAGAAAATCAACATTATACGCAGCATAGATTTATTGGTCATCGATGAAATCAGTATGGTCCGTGCCGACTTGCTCGATTCGGTGGATGCCGTCTTGAGGCGGTTCCGCGACCGGAACAAACCCTTTGGCGGCGTGCAACTGCTGATGATTGGCGACTTACAGCAGCTGTCTCCCGTAGTGAAAGACGATGAGTGGCAGATGCTGCGCAAATACTATGACACGCCCTATTTTTTCTCCAGCCAGGCTTTGAAGCAGACGGAATACTGCACTATAGAACTAAAGAAAGTCTATCGGCAGAACGATGGGACTTTTCTTGAATTACTGAACCGCATTCGCGAAAACCGTTGTGACGGGCAAGTGCTGGAAGCCTTGAACCGCCGGTATATTCCCAATTTCGTACCAGATAAAGAAGAAGGATACATCCGCCTGGTGACCCACAATTATCAGGCCCAACGGATTAATGACCATGAGCTGGAACAACTTCCGGGACGCTCGTATGCCTTTCGTGCCAAGATTGACGGAAAGTTTCCCGAATATTCCTATCCCACGGATGAAGTACTGGAACTGAAACGCGGTGCCCAGGTAATGTTTGTGAAGAACGACATCTCCGGTGAGCACCGTTACTACAATGGCATGATTGGAGAGGTGACAGCCGTGTCGGCAGATGGAATTGAAGTGCGCAGTAAGGGAAGCGACGCTACCTTCTTACTTCAAGAGGAAGAGTGGACGAATGCCAAATACGTGCTTGATGAGGAAACCAAGGAGATTACAGAAGATATTGAAGGAACATTCCGGCAATATCCGCTGAAGCTGGCGTGGGCGATTACCATTCACAAAAGCCAGGGACTGACGTTTGAACGTGCCGTGATTGATGCCAGCGCCTCCTTTGCGCATGGGCAGACGTATGTGGCCCTGAGCCGCTGCAAGACGCTGGAGGGAGTGGTGCTCAGTGCTCCGCTTTCTGCAAGAGCCATAATCAATGACAATGCGGTGGAAACCTTCACGATGGAGGCACGGAGAAACGAGCCGGACGAGAAACGCTTCCGTTCCTTGCAGCAGACCTATTTCCTGGAACTGCTGTCGGGCTTGTTCGATTTCCAGCCCATGGAGCAGGCTTTGCGGCGGTATGTGCGGCTGATAGACGAACACTTGTACAAGCTCTTTCCCAAGCAACTCGCAGCCTGTAAGGAGGAAATGGAACGTTTTCACGACAAAGTGACGAAAGTAGCCCAGAAGTTCAGTATCCAGTATACCCGCCTGATTGATACTGCGCAGGACTATGCAGCCGACCCGACTTTGCAGGGGCGCATACACTCTGCCGCCACTTATTTTCAAGAGTAGTTGCAACCGCTGGATGCGGTGATGGCGAGTACGGTAACTTCTGATAATAAAGAGTTGAAGAAGAAGCTCCGGGATGCCATGGAGGAACTGGAGGAAGTGTTTGACATGAAGACTGATTTGCTGGATTATGTGCTGGAGAATGGTTTCCATATGGCAGGATACTTGAAGCAGAAAGCACTGCTTTCCATTGATGATTCGGCTTCGCAGAAGGGTAAAGGCAAAGGGAGAAGTGCTTCTGCCAAAGAAGGGCAGGGAAGCAGTAAGCAGGCTGATAAAGAGAAACGTCCGCGTGAGCGGAAACGCGATGCTGCGGCTGTTGAAGTACCCACGGATGTGCTGCATCCGGAACTTTACAACCGCTTGGTAGCATGGCGCAATGCAGAAGCTTCCGCATTAGGGCTGCCCGTATACACCGTCATTCAGCAGAAGGCAATTCTAGGCATCAGCAATCTGCTTCCTTCGGATAAGGCCATGCTTGTACGCATTCCGTATTTCGGAAAAAAAGGGGTGGAGAAATATGGAGATGTGATTCTGGAGATGGTACGTGTGTATCGCAAAGAGAAAGGACTGGCAGAGCCGGAGTTGCTGTAGTCGAATCTGCTGCCATCCGCACCTGCATTATTTACCATCCGAACATCTGCTTTATTCCTTCTTCCAGCGTGCGCGGCTGATACCCCAGTTCCCGGCTTGCCTTTTCTATACTCAGCCCGCTGAAACGGGGACGTGGCGTCTTTTCATTCATCTCCTTCGTAGTGACGGGACGGATGAGCGAGCGATTCAGTCCCAATACGTCCGCTACCCAATAAGCGATGTCTGCAATGGTCAGGCACTCGCTGCCACAGAGGTGGTAGATGCCGTTTTGCGGATGACTTATCAGCTTCTCCACTCCTTGCGACACGTCTCCCACGAAGGTGGGCGTACGCCATTGGTCGGACACGACGAACACTTCCTCATTGTTCCTTAATCTGTTTGCCACCAGTTGGAGCACATTGCCATGCTGTCCGGGCAGGGAGGCACCGTACACCACCACTACACGCACGATGGCATAATCCTTGCAAACGGCAGCGATACGTTTCTCACCTTCCAGTTTGGTGTAGCCGTAATAATTAACGGGAGCGGGAATATCCTCCTCCGTATAGGGTCGGTCCGTATCACCACCGAAAACGAAGTCGGTGGAAAGATGGATAAAACGGCTACCTCCCGCCTCACAGCATTCTGCCAGATGCTCCACGGCAGTAATGTTGACGGCATCCGCTTCTGCATGGTGCGTTTCGCAGTAATCGGGGACGGAGAGGGCGGAGGTATTGATTACAACATCCGGCTGTACTTCCTGGAAAAGCTTTTTCACCGCCTGGCGGTTGCATATATCCGTACGGATAAAGCGATAGTCGCCCGAATGGGGACAGATGTCGTCGTGCAGGGAACAGCCCGTTGTCTGATAAGACACGTTGTGGGACAAATCATCCAGGATGCGTCTGCCGGTAAAACCGTTGGCGCCTATCACCAGTATTTTCTTTCTTGTCATTGATTCTGTTGTTAAGTGATGGGCATCAATAGGGCACGTGTCTGCCCTGCTGTACCTCGATGCGTATGCCAAAGGCTCCGTTGGCTGATTTCAGCTCGAACGCCCCTTTGAAATTGTTCTTTTCCCAAGGCAGTGCGGAAGGGTTGGGCACTTTCCAGCCGTCCTTGTCATATTCGCCGTACGTATGGATGCGCATGCCGTTCTTCAAAGTGAAACTTCCCATTTGCAGGTTGTCGGTAGAGCCCCAGAAGCCCGTCAGTCCGAAGGGATTCGAACTGAAATACCGGGAGTTGCTGAGTGAGAATATGTTCGAAAGACCTTGTGAATAAGTCACGTTCGGGTTCAACTGGAAGATGCGGCTATAGTCTTTGCTGGCATCCGGTATCTCCAAAGTGAATTTGGGAAGAGTGGGGGCGGACAGATTCATCAGCCCCATATCCAGCAGGAAGCCGTCGTAATTCTTCACGTCCGGCAGAAGTTCCTTTTCAGACGGAGACATGCCTTCGGGAGACGCTTTGCCACGTACTGCAGTACGTACCGTATCGGCAGGCATCTCGCTCTGTGCGCTGACGGATGACATGCCTGCAAGTAAAATGATGATGCAGAAGAAGATTCGTTTCATTGTTCTTTGTTCACAATTTCAGTTGCTGTCTGCCGCATAGGGGCAGACTGAACAAAGATACTCGTTTCCCTCTATTTCCGGAAATATCTTTGTATTATTTCTATTTCTTTATACGAATGGTAGGGGCGAAAATGGGCGAAGTCACCCATTTCATTTTGGTGGGGTCGTATCTTCGTTCCATCCCTCCGTTGAGGTCGAGCCAGTCCGTCACTTTCAGTTCCAGTACCATGCCATAACCGCTTTGCGGATACATCGGGTTCATATATCCATGAAAGGAGTTACTTCTCCCGTAGCCCGAATACTGGCCGAAGGCATGTAGACGCATGTAGGGATTGATGCGGTAGGATACGGAGGCATTGTAGCCTATGTCCCATTGAGTACCTCGGGGGGCATCCCTTTTGGCATACTGGGCACCGGTAATGGATGAAGGTTGGGAGATGGAATAATGGGCGGCATATACCCCTCCGCTCAATTCCCAATGTCCGTCGGGACTGTAATAAGTAACTCCTGCGCCAGCCTGCATGATGGAGCCCATTGCAGGATAGGTGTTATGGCTGCCGTACATCGTCAGTACGACTTCCGGCGAGAGCAGGAAATCGGCGAAACGCTGGAAGTCCCATTCAAAGATGTTTTTCTGAAAGTGTATCTTCTTCATGTCCGTCCAGGGCAGGGGCTCCACATAGTCGGAGGGAGGGAGATGGAGATTTATCTCTTCCTGCTGTTCGCCCTGCAGACTTTGTTGGGGCTGGCTTTCATCAAGGCCCGTACGCTTGTTCTCTTTTGGAGAAAAGGGAATCTGCTCTTTCTTTACGGGAGGCCGGTTCTTTATTGTGTCTTCCGGAATCTCGCTCTGTGCATAGGCGCAGAGTGAGGAACAGATAAAAGTAATGAATAATAACTTTCTCATAAATAGTAGTTTAGTTTTAGTTTAGTTCACTATTAGTTTATATCCTATTCCCCGCACATTGACGATACGGATGCGCTCGTCTCCGGCCAGTTTATGCCGCAGTTTGGTGATGAACACATGCAGGCTGCGGGAGTTGAAGAAGCTGTCGTCTCCCCAGAGGTCGAGCAATACATTCTGGGTGTTGACCACCTGGTTACGGTTCTCGCAAAGACGTTTCAGTATCTCGGACTCGCGGTGGGAGAGTTCCACTTCCGTATCCGCGTTAGGTGAAGTCGGGGTGCTGCCTGCAAAAGCAAGTCGTTGAGTGACGGAATTGAAACGGTAGTCACCGATTTCAAAAACGGTAGTTTCTTTGGGCTTTTCCTCTGTAAAGGAGAAAGCTTTGCCTACCAGGGCCTTTATGCGGATAATGAGTTCCTGCATTCCGAAAGGCTTTTTCAGGTAGTCGTTGGCACCCAGCTCAAACCCTTCCACCACATCGTTGATGGTGGAGCGGGCGGTAAGGAACAGTACCGGGGTCTGTTTGTCGGTCTGCCGGATGCGGCGCACCATTTCAAAGCCGTCCATGCGGGGCATCATCACGTCTGCCACCAGCACGTCGGGACGGAGGTCGAAGAACTTGCGCAATCCCTCTTCACCGTCTGCTGCGGTGTGGATGATGAAGTTCTGCCCTTCCAATGTGTCCTTGATAATCATGGCGAGGGTCTGTTCGTCCTCAACCAGAAGTACGGTTATCTTTTCCATAATTGTCGCTTTTGTTACAAGTAATGTAAAGCTCCTTAACAAGTAATGTAAAGTACCCTAACAAATAATGTTATCATATCCTTATCGTAAAGGTACTTCCTTTTCCCAACTCACTCTTTACCGATACGCTGCCACCATGCTTCTCTATCATGGTCTTCACATAGAACAATCCCAGCCCATAGCCTTTCACATCGTGCAGATTACCCGTGGGTACGCGGTAGAATTTGTCGAAGATGTGCTTCTGCTTCTCGGGAGCAATACCGATACCGTGGTCGCTGACAGAGATTTCGGTCTGTTCATTCTGCCCTTCGACGGCCATCTTGCGGCAATGGATGGTCACTTCGGCTTCTCCGTGCGAATATTTGATGGCGTTGTCTATCAGGTTGCTGATGATGTTGCTGAAATGCGTACGGTCGGCAAGTACGCTCAAATCTTCCGGTTCGATGTCCACCGATATGTGGACGGAGCTTTCCGCTTTCAGCTTGTGTTGTTCGATGAGCGTTTCCAGAATATCACGTATTGCAAACTCCTCCGGGTGCAGGCGGAAAGTCCTGCGGCGTTCCATACTCATGGAAAGTATCTGTTCAACCAGTCCACTGAGGCGCTGAAGCTGTTCCTGGCAGATACGCAGGTATTTGTCGCGTTGGGCCTTTTCCTCCGCTTGGTTGAAGTTGAGCAGAGCGTCGTTGGCGGCGTAGGCTACGGCGATGGGGGTCTTCAGTTCGTGGGTGATGTTGTTGGTGAAATCGCTCTTCATCTCTTCCAGTGTCTTCTGTTTCAAGATGGTGCGTATCAAGAACCAGAAGGAGAAAGCGAGTACAATCAAGATGATGAATGACGTGGTGAGAATGCCCGACATCTGCCGCAGAACCAGCATGCCGACCGGTTCCATGATGAGACGGTAGCTTTGACTTGTATTGATGTCGAAAGAATAATTATATTCCACAGCTTTTGAGGTAGGCACATAGCCGGGAGTACCGATGTTTACCAATGTATCTATATAGAGAATGGTAGAGTCCCATTTACTGCCTTTGTGAAGATGTAGCAGCCTATGGGGAAGATTGATGTTACGGTCATGCAGGAATGAAGTCAGCAGGCTGTCATAAAGCAGTACGTCGGGGTCGGAAATGATGTCCAGTCCCGAATGCAGTCCGCGCTGGAAGTAGGTGGCGAGTTCCAGCATACTGTTTTGGTCGCGCAAAATCACATCCAGTCCCCCTTTGGCACTCAATGCGGATTGGGGAGAGCTGTCTGAGTCCCTGACACTGACTTCCACGCGGGTTGAATCGTTCGGGTGGGTCACGTAAACACTGTCTCCTTTGGGCATGAAGGTTTCGTGCAGGGTGGTGTTGTCCAAAGAATCTTCACGGGAGATGGTGGTACTGCTACGGACAAATGATTTTCCGTCATCGCTGTATCCGGCTGATACGCTGACTTCACCGTGGTTTATGTCGTCCTGCTTCATTTTATCCACGCGTATCATCATTTCGTTATAGTCGCTCATGCGCATGGCTTCGGTGATGTCCCTTTCCATTTCACTGTGCATGGTATGGTAGAGCCCCGTCAGCCAGTAGGCTTGGTAGGCGAAGATGCCGGCCAGGGAGACGATGACAAGTATGGCAATATATTTGAATGGCAGTTTCATGTTTGTTTCCGGTTACTTTTATACATACAAAGGTAAGATTAATATTGTGAACCCTATCATCCGATAAGACTAAATAACACTCCCGATAACACTGGATAACACTTGGTAAGCCGCTGATAACACAAGTTTCTGCTGATTCTGCCGTACTTTGCAGACGAAGATTTGCAGAAGAAGAATATAAACATAAATAAAAAGAAGGACATGAAACGATTCTATTTACTCCCTATTGTATGCTGTGCTTTGAGCATCAGTCTTTCGGCACAAGAGAACAACGGCACTGCAACCACCTCCGGTGCGGACGACAACCGCATCCTCAGCGCCGACAGCCTTATCACGACCGATGCCCGTCTGGACAGTCTTTATCAGACCTTGCCGGAAGTGATGATTACCGGTGAACGCCCCATCGTTAAGGCAGCGCAAGGCAAGCTGGTGTACGACCTGCCCCGCCTTATCCGGAACCTCCCCGTAGACAATGCCTACGATGCCGTGAAAGAGCTTCCCGGCGTCATCGAGATGAATGGAGGGCTGCAGTTGGCAGGTCAGGGAGTCACCGTTATCCTGGACGGCAAAGTAACCACCCTCAGCACAGAGCAGCTCTATTCCTTGCTGCGCAGCATCCCTGCCAGCCGCATAGAGAAGGCGGAAGTGATGTACAACGCCCCTGCACGCTACCAGGTGCGTGGCGCACTTATCAATATCACCCTGAAACAATCGGCAGGCGGCCCCGGCTCCTGGCAAGGCGAACTCTATGCCAAGTATCGCCAGAAGCATAACGAAGGCTTTGAGGAACGCGCCAGCCTGCTCTTCAGCAAAAATAAATTCTCAGCAGACTTTCTTTACTCGCACAGCCATGGCCGGAGCTACTCTACTACCGACAAAGAGGCTGTGCACACTCTGGCAGACGGCTCGGTTCACCCCATGACAACAGATGAGGTGGGCCGTGGCCGCAGCCATACCCATAATTTCAGGGTAGGGGCGGACTATAACATCGCCAAGGACCATCAGCTGAGTTTCGTCTATAACGGTGGCTATTCCACTTCCCACAACTGGAAGGGCGTGACGGGCACACAGGTGTCCACAACTCATGGCAATAGCACCGACTGGCTGCACAACGGCCGTCTGGACTATCGTACCCCTTTTGGCCTCAAAGCCGGTGCCGAACTGACCTACTACCGTTCCCCGTCCGACCAGTTGCTGCATAGCCGCATGCAGGACGAGGAACTTGACTTCTACACCGAAGATTGCCAACGCATCAACCGATGGAAATTCTTTCTGGCCCAGGAGCACAGTCTGGGAAAAGGTTGGGATTTGAATTACGGAGCCATCTATACTACCAGCATCGACAACAGCTACCAATATTATTATGACCCCGAAACCGGCGAACAACTGACCTCATCGGATGCCTTGAGCAATATGAAGTCCCGCCGCCGCGAGCAGACCTGGAATATCTATGCAGGTTTCAGCAAGAGTTTCGGCGACAAACTTGCTTTGGACGCTTCTTTGGCTGTGGAGCATTACAAGACTCCCGTCTGGAACCAGTGGGACTGGTATCCCATCGTCAACTTGAACTATATGCCGGCACCGGGACATATCCTTCAGCTCTCTCTGAGCAGCGACAAGGACTATCCCGACTACTGGGCGGTGCAGGATGCCGTCTCTTACATCGGCGGTGGATACTCTGAGCTGCATGGTAATCCGTTACTGAAACCGGCACAAGAGTATGAGCTGAAAATGACCTATATTTTGAAAAGCAAATACATCTTCAGCGCTTGGTTCAACCACACCAAGGACTACTCTGTACAGACACTCTACCAATCCTCCGAACGTCTGGTTGAAATCTACAAGACACTCAATTTTGATTATCAGCAACAAGCAGGTATACAAGCCTCTATACCGTTTAAGGTGAAGAATTGGTTGAATTCTCGTCTTACCCTCATCGGCTTGTGGCATCGCGAAAAGGATGGTGATTTCTGGGATATTCCTTTCGACAGAAAGCAATGCTATGGCATTGCCCAGATGAACAATACTTTTACTCTCTCCACCAAACCCGACTTGAAGCTGACGGTGACCGGATTTGTGCATAGTAAAGCCATTCAGGGCATCTACGACCTGCCTACGTCGGGCAATGTGAATATTGCCCTGCGCTACGGCTTCGCCAAGAACAAAGCCATTCTCAACCTCTATTGCAACGATATTTTTGAGACGGGACAGATTTCTCCCCGCATCCGTTTCAAGACGCAGAATGTGACGAATCATTACTCATGCTTCCGCGAATTCGGCGTATCGTTCACCTATAAATTCGGTGGATATAAGGAGAAGCAACGGGAGGCAGTGGATACGTCGCGGTTCAAATAGATAGAAGATGCAGGTGGTCAGGTGAAAATACGGTATTCTTTTGTACTTTGCCACATCTTTCGTACTTTTGCAACTTTCAAAACATTAAAGTTGTTATTTAAAGAAAAGACTCTGTATGAAATCGGACATTGAAATAGCCCGCAGCATAGAGCTGAAGAAGATAAAGCAGGTGGCTGAAAGTGTGGATATCCCGCGTGAGGAAGTAGAGAACTATGGCCGTTACATAGCCAAGATTCCTACGCATCTGATTGATGAAGAGAAAGTGAAGAAGAGCAATCTGATACTGGTGACGGCTATCACGGCTACGAAAGCGGGTATCGGTAAAACAACCGTGTCCATCGGGCTGGCATTGGGGCTGAACAAGATTGGCAAGAAAGCGATTGTGGCTTTACGCGAACCCTCGCTGGGTCCTTGCTTCGGCATGAAAGGCGGTGCTGCCGGTGGAGGATATGCCCAGGTGCTTCCCATGGAGAAGATAAACCTGCACTTTACGGGCGACTTTCACGCCATTACCTCCGCACACAACATGATTTCCGCTTTGCTCGACAATTACTTGTACCAGCATCAGGCAGACGGCTTCGGACTGAAAGAAATCATCTGGCGGCGCGTACTTGATGTGAATGACCGTTCCTTGCGGAGCATTGTCACCGGATTGGGACCGAGCACCAACGGCATTACTGAGGAGTCGGGCTTCGATATTACCCCGGCTTCCGAAATTATGGCTATTCTCTGTCTGGCAACAGACCTCGACGACCTCCGTCGCCGTATTGAAAATATTATTCTGGGATTCCGTTTCGATGGTACTCCTTTCACAGTGAAGGAGTTAGGAGTAGCCGGTGCCATTACCGTACTGTTGAAAGATGCTATCAACCCCAACTTGGTACAGACTACCGAAGGCTCTGCTGCTTTTGTTCATGGAGGACCGTTCGCAAATATTGCCCATGGTTGCAACTCCATTCTTGCCACAAAAATGGCCATGACATTCGGCGATTATGTAGTGACGGAAGCCGGTTTCGGAGCTGACCTGGGTGCGGAGAAGTTCTACAACATCAAGTGCCGCAAGAGCGGCCTACAGCCCAAGCTGACGATAATCGTTGCTACCGCACAAGGACTGAAGATGCATGGCGGTGTCAGTCTGGACCGCATCAAGGAACCCAATATGGAAGGACTGAAAGAGGGCTTCGGCAATCTGGACAAACATGTACGCAATTTGCGTTCATTCGGCCAGCAGGTCATCGTGGCATTCAACCGTTTTGCCAGTGATACGGACGAGGAGGTGGAAGCTATCCGCCGCCATTGCGAAGAAAAGCTTGAGGTAGGTTTTGCCGTGAACAACGCCTTTGCCAAAGGAGGAGAGGGAGCCGTTGACCTTGCCAATCTGGTAGTAGATACTATCGAGAACAAACCATCCGAACCGCTGACCTTCACCTACGAAGAGAGCGATTGCGTGGAACGTAAAATAGAAAAGGTAGACTGCAACCTCTACGGGGCAAGCGTAGTGACTTACAGTCTCCACTCCCGCAAGGTTATCAAACTGATAGAGCAGATGGGTATCAGCCATTACCCCGTCTGTATCGCCAAGACGCAGTACTCCTTCTCTGCCGACCCGAAGATATACGGTGCAGTCAACAACTTTGAGTTCCACATCAAGGATATTGTGGTCAATAACGGTGCGGAAATGATTGTAGCCATCGCCGGTGAAATTCTCCGTATGCCGGGATTACCCAAGAAACCACAAGCCGAACAATTGTGGACGGAAATATAGAAGGGCTGAGCTAAACGCGCGGAGCGCGTTTAGAATTAAAAATTAAAGGCTGCGCAGTTCAAAGCGAACATTGCGCAGCCTTTAATTTTTAATTCTTAATTTTTAATTCTGTTTGCTTATTAATAAGCAAACAGCGGGTATTCTTTCATCTTCGCATTGACGCGTGCACGTACCTCTGCGATGACTTGTTCGTTGTCTACGTTGGACAGAACGGTTTCAATCATCTCGGCAATTTCGAGCATCAGGTCTTCCTTGGCACCACGGGTTGTGATGGCAGGAGTACCCAGACGGATACCGGAAGTCTGGAAAGCCGAGCGGCTGTCAAACGGAACCATGTTCTTGTTTACGGTGATGTCGGCAGATACCAACGCCTTCTCGGCAACCTTACCGGTCAAATCGGGATATTTGCTGCGCAGGTCTACCAGCATGGAGTGGTTGTCCGTACCGCCGGAAACGATGGTGAAGCCACGGTCTATCAAGGCTTGTGCCAGGACAGCGGCGTTTTTCTTCACCTGCTTGGCATATTCTTTCCATTCCGGTTGCAGGATTTCGCCGAAGGCAACGGCTTTGGCTGCGATGACATGTTCTAGCGGACCACCTTGGATACCGGGGAATACGGCTGAATCCAGCAACTGGGACATCATCTTGATTTCTCCCTTCGGAGTTTTCTTGCCCCAGGGGTTGGGGAAGTCCTTACCCATCATGATAACGCCACCGCGAGGACCACGCAGAGTCTTGTGGGTAGTGGAGGTCACGATGTGGGCATATTTCACGGGGTTATCCAGTTCACCGGCTGCAATCAGTCCGGCAGGATGAGCCATGTCAATCATTAGGATGGCACCTATCTTGTCCGCGATTTCGCGCATGCGCTTGTAGTCCCATTCGCGGGAATAAGCAGAACCGCCGCCGATAATCATTTTGGGTTTCTCGCGCAGGGCAACTTCTTCCATCTGGTCATAGTCCACACGTCCGGTTTCCTGGTTCAGATTGTATTCGCAGGGAGTATAGATAATACCGGAAGTGTTGACCAGTGAACCATGGGAGAGGTGACCGCCGTGTGCAAGGTTCAGTCCCATGAATTTGTCGCCCGGATTGAGCACGGCGAGGAATACGGCTGCATTGGCTTGTGCACCGGAGTGCGGCTGTACGTTGGCCCATTCTGCGCCGAAGATCTGTTTCAAGCGGTCGATGGCAATCTGCTCACTCTGGTCCACTACCTCACAACCACCATAGTAACGCTTGCCGGGGTATCCTTCAGCATACTTGTTGGTGAGGCAGGAGCCCATTGCCTGCATAACCTGGTCACTTACAAAGTTCTCTGATGCAATCAGTTCAATGCCTTTGAGCTGACGTTGGTGTTCTTTTTCGATAAGTTCGAAAATTAAATCATCTCTTTTCATTCTGCTTATTAGATAAGTTTGATAAATCTGTGTTCTCTTATTAAGCGCACAAATTTACGGGAAATAAATGAATAAATTGAAAGAAAAGGAAGAAATTTACTGTCAAAAGAACACTCCGAAAGAAAAACTCAGCACATTGTCCCTGCGGTGAAAACGGATTTCGTTTTTCGTGTTTTCGTCTGCAGCGTTGTTGTCGGCCGGAATATCGTATGTCACGCTTTTGGAGATGTTATGCAGCCCCATGTCGTAACGGAAGTCGAAAAAGACGCGTGAGATGGTGACGGATACGCCGACGGTGAAACTGAGATTGAGCGGACGCAGCCTTTCACGGATATTCACCTGGTCGAAATTCTCGAAGTCGATGTCACTTTTCCTGTCCCATATATAGCGCACTTTGGGTCCTCCAAAGACGGCAAGGCTGTACGGCCCCTCCTTGATGAAGTTGTATCCGTAGATGACGGGGATGTCTATACTGTGGATGGACGATGTAATGGAGGCTTCCTCCAGCCGGGCTCCTGATGCGGCGTCTTCGGGCAGAGGTTTCTCGAAGGTGATGTTGCACCGGTTGATGTTGTAGGATATTTCCGGTTGCAGGAAGTGGCGATCGAAGTTTATCCGCATGAAAAGGGAGCCGAAATATCCTATCTTGTAATTGTTCTGCACTTCGTCGATGGGCACTCCGTTGACGCTGAACTGGGATACAAGGAACAAGGAAGAGGTGAAACCGCCTTTGAAACCGAAATTGACCGGAGTTTCCTTGCGGTGTCCGGAATGCTCTTCGTCGGCAGTACCGGGCACAACCGGAGTCTGTCCCCACATCATGGCGGGGAAGGCCAACAGATATAAGCCCATCAAGATTCGTCGCAACTCCATCTCTTAAAACCTTTATCGCATTATTACTTCTTTTTCTCTACTGACCATCCGAATTTGCCTATCTTTTCTCCCAGCTCATAATATCCACCGTGCACATAGACCAGCGGATTCGTTTCCGCCAGTTCCAGTTTGCCGGTTTCAGGGTTCAGATTACGGGTATCGGCACGTACATTTACCACATCCGCTATAAACATGTCGTGCGAACCGAGAGCCATAATCTCCTTTACCCGGCATTCTATGCAAAGCGGTGATTCCTCGATGAGAGGCGCGCTGACTACGGTGCTTTTCCCCGGTGTCAGATGCATTTCCTCGAATTTGTTGTAGTCCTTTCCGGAGCGTACGCCACACCAGTCCGTGGCCCGTGCCATATCTTTCGTGGTGAGGTTGATGACGAATTCCATATTCCGCTTGATGATGTCGTAGGAGTGGCGTTCGGGGCGTACGGAGATGTAGCACATGGGCGGGTTCGTACAAATCGTCCCCGTCCATGCGATAGTCAGAATGTTATATTCCTCCGGAGTGCTTCCGCAGCTCACCAATACGGCAGGCAGCGGATAAATCATTGTTCCGGGTTTCCAGTCTTCTTTCATATAATCTCAATATCTTCTCTGGTCTGCTCCTTTTCGCAGTAGTGGCATTTGATGACGCAATTGTCCTTATCCACGACATGAAACAACGTAGGCATAGGCTCATTGTTCGTGATGCACTTCGGGTTGGCGCATTTCACGATTCCGCGCAACTCTTCGGGCAGGCGGACTTCGCGTTTCTCCACCACTTCGTAGTCGCGGATAATGTTCAGTTTTACATTGGGAGCCACCACGGCGATACGGTTTATCTCTTCGTCGCAGAAGAACTTGTCGGCAATCTTGATGATGCCTTTCGTGCCCAGCTTCTTGCTCTTGAGGTTGAAGCCGATAGTGATATTGTTGCTCATGTGTTCCAGTCCGAGCAGGGAGACTACGGTAAACAGTCTCTCGGAGGGTATATGGTCTATTACAGTGCCGTTTTCCAGAGCAGCAACCTGCAATTCTTGTTTCTTTTCGCTTAACATCTTGAAATATTTGTTATTAGACGATTCTACTGAATTACTCCTTTACTCTTTTTCACCTCATCCAGCGTGATGCCCAGTACATCGCACAGAATAGCTTCACGGGCATACAGTCCGTTTTGTGCCTGCTGGAAATAGTATGCCTTGGGATTGTCGTCCACATCATAGGCTATTTCGTTGACACGGGGCAACGGATGCAGGATGCGCAGGTTGGGACGGGTATGTTCCAGCATCTTGTTGCGCAGGATGTAGACATTCTTCACCCGCTCGTACTCCATAAGGTCGGTGAAGCGCTCGCGCTGCACACGGGTCATGTAGAGGATGTCGGCATCAGCAATGATTTCTTCCGTAAAGTCCGTATGTTCCACGTACTTGATGTTGTGCTCGCGGCAGTAAATTTTGTATTCTTCGGGCATCCGCAACTCGTCGGGAGCGATGAAGTGGAAAGTGGGGTTGAAGTGGCGCATGGCCATCAGCAGGGAGTGGACGGTACGGCCATACTTCAAGTCGCCGACCAGGAAGATATTCAGGTTCTCCAGTGTGCCTTGTGTCTTGTAGATGGAGTAGAGATCGAGCATGGTTTGTGAGGGATGCTGGTTGGCACCGTCTCCGGCATTCACAATGGGCACGGTGGTGACTTCACTGGCATAGCGTGCGGCCCCTTCGAGGTGGTGGCGCATCACGATGATGTCGGCATAGTTGCTTACCATCTTGATGGTGTCTTTCAGCGTCTCGCCCTTGGATGAGCTGGTGGCCTTTGGGTCGCTGAACCCGATGACACGTGCTCCAAGCCGGTTGGCGGCAGTCTCGAAACTGAGGCGTGTACGGGTGGAAGGCTCGAAAAATAAGGTGGCAACTACTTTCCCGTCCAATATATGCCGATTGGGATGGGCTTCAAACTCTTTCGCCATCTCGAGCATATAGAGGATTTTTTCCCGGCTATGCTCGGCAATGGTGACTAAACTTCTGTTTTCCATATCGTTGAATTCATTTATACTTTTCGAGAGTGTAAAGTTACGGAAAATATGCGGGCTACGGAAATATGCGGGGAAGTTTTTTGCGAAATATGGGCTGTTTTTTTAACCGTGTGGCTTGTTGTCCGAAATGCCACACTTCGACAAAGTAAATGCCGCATTTCGCGAATGTTCAAGTGTGGCATTTGCCTTAGTCAAGTGCGGCGTTTGCCTTGTCGAAGTGTGGCATTCCGGACAGTGAAGTGTGGTATCTCTTTACGCCGTCGCCGTCGTTCTTTTTAACGACAACGTCGTTTTTTTCTCTTCTCTTCTTATCTTATCTCCTCTTACGCGCACGAGGGCAAGTTTTCATTGTTTCAATCTGTATTATAGCTCATTACGATGTATTTTTTCTTTCCGATTTTTCTTCAAGTTTTCTAATTGTTTTGCAATCGTTTTGCATTTCACTGAGAGTTTCCATTAAAATAAACGGGCGTTTTTTTTGTGGATGCCGGAAATCTTATCCTGAAAAAGATATAAAAAGCATAGGCACATCCAATATATTTCCGTACCTTTGCCCTATTATTGAACTTTGATTTTAGCAACTGAAACATGATAAGGAAAGTCGTCAAAATCCTATGGATTTTCATCGCACTGATTTCGCTGGTGTGTGTCTTTATATTCTTTTCCATAGCCAAGGGCTGGATAGGCTATATGCCTCCGGTGGAAGACCTGGAAAATCCGAATTACAAATTTGCCACAGAAGTCTTTTCCGAGGACGGAAAAGTATTGGGTACTTATTCCTATAGTAAGGAAAACCGCGTGTTTGTGGGATACAATGATTTGTCGCCCAATATCATCAACGCCTTGATAGCTACGGAAGATGTACGTTTTGCCGAACATTCGGGCATTGATGCCTACGCCCTGACGCGTGCCATAGTGAAGCGCGGTATCCTGATGCAGAAGAATGCCGGCGGTGGCAGTACCATCACCCAGCAGCTTTCCAAACAGCTTTATTCTCCCAGTGCCGACAATGTGATGGAACGTCTGTTCCAGAAGCCTATCGAATGGGTGATTGCCGTAAAGCTGGAACGTTACTATACAAAAGAGGAAATCCTCACCATGTATCTCAACAAGTTCGATTTCCTGAACAATGCGGTAGGCATCAAGACTGCTGCCTTTACCTACTTCGGTTGCGAACCGAAAGATTTGAAGATTGAGGAAGCGGCTACGTTGGTGGGCATGTGCAAGAATCCGTCTCTCTATAATCCGGTGCGCTACAATGAACGTTCCCGCGGACGGCGCAATGTGGTGCTCGACCAGATGCGGAAAGCGGGATATATTACGGAAGCCGAGCGCGACTCCCTCCAGGCGTTGCCTCTGAAACTGAAGTACAACCGTGTGGACCACAAGGAAGGGCTGGCCACTTATTTCCGCGAATACCTGCGCGGCGTGCTCACCGCCAAGAAGCCCGACAAGGCCAACTACCGCGGTTGGCAGATGCAGAAATACTACGAGGATTCACTCGACTGGGAGAACAACCCGCTCTTTGGATGGTGCGAAAAGAACACCAAGAAAGACGGTACCAAATACAACCTCTACACCGACGGGCTGAAAATCTATACCACGCTCGACTCGCGTATGCAGCAGTATGCCGAGGATGCCGTGACAGAGCATCTGAAGGAACTGCAAGGTTACTTCTTCAAGGAAAAGAAAGGAGCCAAGAAAGCTCCCTACACCTTCCGTCTGACCCAGGAGCAGGTGGACGAGATTCTGGGACGTGCCATGAGATTGTCCGACCGCTACCGCATTATGAAGAAAGCCGGAGCCACCGAAGCTGAAATAAAGAAAGCCTTCGACACCCCGGAGGAGATGTCCGTATTCAGTTGGGAAGGGGAGAAAGACACCATTATGACCCCGATGGATTCCATCCGTTACTACAAGTTCTTCCTTCGTGCCGGTTTCATGTCCATGGACCCGCGCAGCGGACATGTCAAGGCATACGTAGGCGGACCGAACTACCATTACTTCCAGTACGATATGGCCATGGTGGGACGCCGCCAGGTAGGTTCTACCATCAAGCCTTTCCTTTATACATTGGCTATGGAGAACGGTTTTTCTCCCTGCGACGAAGTGCGCCACGTGGAATACACGCTGATTGATGAAAACGGAAAACCGTGGACGCCGCGTAATGCCAACAAAAAGCTGATTGGTGACATGGTGACTGTGAAGTGGGGGCTGGCAAACTCGGACAACTGGATTACGGCCTATCTCATGAGCAAGCTGAATCCCTATAATCTGAAACGTCTTATACATACTTTCGGTGTCCGCAACCGTGATATAGTACCTTCCGTTTCACTCTGTCTGGGCCCGTGCGAGATTTCCGTCGGCGAGATGGTAAGTGCCTATACCGCATTCCCCAACAAGGGTATCCGGGTAGCTCCGCTGTTCGTGACCCGCATCGAGGACAATGATGGAAACGTGCTGGCAACCTTTGCTCCCGAAATGCAGGAAGTCATCAGTGTATCCAGCGCTTACAAGATGCTGGTCATGCTGCGTGCCGTTGTCAACGAAGGTACCGGAGGCCGTGTGCGCCGTCTGGGTGTGAAAGCCGACATGGGCGGCAAGACCGGAACGACGAACTACAATGCCGACGGCTGGTTTATGGGCTTCACGCCTTCGCTCGTGTCCGGTTGCTGGGTGGGCGGTGAGGACCGTGACATCCATTTCGATACGATGCTTCACGGACAAGGTGCTTCCATGGCATTGCCTATCTGGACCAAATACATGGTGAAAGTGCTCGGTGACAAATCTCTGGGATATGATGAAAATGAAACATTCCAGTTGCCCGAAGGCTATGACCCGTGCAAGGATGATGTGAATCTGGAAGGAGACACCCATATAGAAGAACCGATAGAGGGACTCGACGAACTGTTTAATTAGTTGAAAGGTGAAAATTGAAAGTGGAAAGGTAAACTTTCAATTTTCACCTTTTCCCCTTTCACCTTAAAAAAATGGATTATACGATTAGTATTGGGAGCAACGAACAGCGGAGGGAGAACATGGAACTGGCTCGCAGACGCTTGACGGAACTTTTTTCGGGAATACGTTTCTCGGAAGAGGAGGAGACGGTACCTTTGTTCTTTCACCGTCCGAATCTGTTCTCCAATCAGGTGGCATGCTTTGCTTCCGATAATCCGGTAGAGGAAGTCACCGCCTGCCTGAAAGCCATCGAACGGGAAGCCGGAAGGAAGCCCGAGGAGAAGGAGCAGGAAATTGTACGGCTGGATATAGACTTGTTGTCTTGTGACGGGACTGTCTATAAGCCAAAAGATTTGAAACGTGATTATATCCTGCGAGGATTGAAACAACTGTTATAATTAATAAAGAATATAAGGAGATGGGTCGATAGTATATGAACACTTTCGGACACACTCTCATTTTAAAAAACGAAGATTGAAAATGAAATTTTTAGGAATCATACCTGCCCGTTACGCATCTACGCGTTTTCCAGCCAAACCATTGGCGGTGTTAGGTGGAAAAACCGTGATACAGCGAGTATACGAGCAAGTGGCAGGAATCTTGGACGATGCATACGTGGCTACGGACGATGAGCGTATTGAAGCCGCAGTAAAAGCATTTGGAGGAAAGGTGGTAATGACTTCCACCGAACATAAAAGCGGCACCGACCGCTGTCAGGAAGCTTGTACAAAAATAGGAGGACAGTTTGATGTCGTGGTGAATATCCAGGGGGATGAGCCTTTCATCCAGCCTTCGCAGTTACAAGCCGTCAAAGCATGTTTCGACGATCCGGCCACCCAGATAGCCACTCTGGTGAAACCCTTTACGGTAGATAATGGTTTCGAGGCACTGGAAAATGTGAACTCTCCGAAGGTTGTGCTCAACAAAAACAGGAATGCCCTCTATTTTAGCCGTTCCATCATTCCCTACCAGCGCAATGCGGCGAAGGAAGACTGGCTGGAGAATCATACATATTATAAGCATATCGGCCTTTATGCCTATCGCGTAGAGGTACTGAAAGAGATAACCGCCCTTCCGCAGTCATCCCTCGAGATTGCCGAATCATTGGAACAGCTTCGTTGGCTGGAAAACGGATATACCATCAAGGTAGGTGTCACGGATGTGGAAACTATCGGCATAGATACTCCTCAGGATTTGGAACGGGCAGAAGAATTTCTTAAAAGCCACGGGTTGTAAACTAGAAAGCCCATGCTGAACCGAAGTGACCAACCCCGGATTCTTGAACCGGAACAACTGGCAGTGCAAAGACCGGAACGTATCAAGTTGCCTAATGGCGTGCCATTGAGTGTGCTCAATGCCGGTGACAATGAAGTGACACGTATCGATCTCCTCATGGCAGGCGGCCGATGGCAACAGAAACAGCCCTTGCAGGCGTTGTTTACGAACCGCATGCTTCGCGAGGGAACCCGACGCTACGATGCCGCCCAGATAGCGGAAAAGCTGGACTATTACGGAGCCTGGCTGGAATTGTCCAGTGCATCCGAGTATGCCTATGTCACCCTTTATTCTCTGAATAAATACCTTCCCCAAACGCTTGACATATTGGAGTCTATCGTCAAAGAGCCGGTATTTCCCGAGAAAGAGCTGGGAGTGATTGTAGACAACAATATCCAGCAGTTTCTTGTCAACTCTTCCAAGGTGGACTTTCTGGCGCACCGCGGATTGGTGAAGGCTCTGTACGGCGGGCAGCATCCCGGTGGACGTCTGGTGCAGGAAGAGGATTATCGGCGCATCACTCCTGCGGTGCTACGCGAGTTTTATGACCGTTACTATCATTCCAATAATTGCAGCATCTATCTCTCGGGTAAGGTAACCGGTGATTGCATCCACAGGATAGAGTCCTTGTTTGGCTGCGAGGCTTTCGGTACGGATTTCCGCAAACCGGAGAAGACAGAATTCCATCCGGTTACCACCTCCGGAAAACGTATCTTCATCGAACGTCCGGACGCCCTGCAAAGTGCCGTCCGTATGGGCATGCTTTCCCTGGACCGTAATCATCCGGACTACTTGAAGGCCCGCGTACTGGTCACACTGTTCGGGGGTTATTTTGGCAGTCGCCTGATGTCCAATATCCGGGAAGATAAAGGATACACATACGGTATCTCCGCAGCCATCATGCCCTATCCGGGGCAGGGAGTGTTGGCGGTCAGTGCCGAAGCCGCCAACGAATTTGTGGAGCCTCTTATCGGTGAGGTTTATCATGAAATAGACCGCCTTCAGAACGAGCTGGCTTCCGATGGAGAGCTTTCCATGGTGAAGAACTATATGTTGGGAGACATGTGCCGTAGTTATGAATCTGCATTCTCGTTGGCAGATGCCTGGATTTTTGTGCAGGTATCGGGCTTGCAGGATACCTACTTTGCCGAAGCACTGGATGCTGTCAAGGAGGTTACTCCACAAGAAATCCGTGAACTTGCAGGGCGGCATTTATGCAAAGAGAAATTAAAAGAAATAGTGTGCGGCAAAAAAATGTCATAAAAAGCGGGAGTTATCGCATCATTTTACCGGATAAATCCTACCTTTGTCAATTATCAACTATCAATTATCAATTAATGAAATATCTATATACTGCACTCATTCTGGCTTTCTTATGCCAAGGTGGAGCCACTGCCCAGGAAAAAAAAAGCGGCTTTTTCGATAAAGTGAAAAGTACATTCTCTTCGGAGATAAAGATAGGTACCTATACGTTCAAAGATAACGGGGCCGTCTATACCGGTGAAATAAAAGGCCGCAAGCCCAATGGAAAGGGGAAGACCGTTTTCAAGAACGGCGACGTCTACGAGGGTGAGTATGTGAGGGGCAAGCGTGAAGGCTACGGTACATATATGTTTCCCGACGGTGAAAAGTATGAGGGGCAATGGTTTCAAGACCAGCAGCATGGCAGGGGTATCTACTATTTTATGAATAACAACCGTTATGACGGCATGTGGTTTCAGGATTACCAGCACGGTAAAGGAACCATGTACTATTACAATGGTGATATTTATGAGGGCGACTGGGTGAATGATAAACGCGAAGGCCAAGGAACGTATACCTGGAAGAACGGTTCCAAGTATGTAGGCTCGTGGAAGAATGACAAGAAAGACGGCAAAGGAACACTGACCTGGAATGACGGTTCCAAATATGACGGGGAGTGGAAAAATGATGTCCGGGACGGTAAAGGAACTTTTGAATATGCCAACGGCGACAAATATGTAGGTGACTGGAAGGACGACATGCAGCATGGCAAAGGTATTTACTTTTTCCATACCGGCGACCGTTACGAAGGTTCTTATGTTCAAGGTGAACGTACCGGAGAGGGCATTTATTACCATGCCAGCGGCAACAAGTATGTGGGCAGCTTCAAGGATGGAAAGCAGGAAGGCCACGGCACATTTACGTGGGCAAGCGGCGCCGTTTACGAAGGTAATTGGAAAGATAACCAACGTGACGGATACGGTACTTACAAATGGAATGTAGGTGACTCTTACGAAGGTGAATGGAAAGACAATAAGTTCAACGGCCAAGGTACCCTGATTCAGACCGATGGAACCAAATATAAAGGCGGTTTTGTGAACGGTATGGAAGAAGGTAGCGGTATCCAGGAGGACAAGAACGGAAACCGTTATGAAGGCTTCTTCAAACAAGGCAAGAAACACGGTCCGTTTGTAGAAACAGACAAGAACGGAAAGGTGATACGAAAAGGAACCTACAAGATGGGAAGGCTGGAGAATTAGAATTAAAAATTAGAAATTAAAAATTAAAGGCTGCGCAATGTTCACTTCAGAACCGCGCAGCCTTTAATTTTTAATTTCTAACCGCTCCGCGGTTAGATAATGTATTGTGAACTGATTGATTCATTGTTCATCACCCGCTTGATGGTTTCGGCGAACATATCGGCAATGCTCAACTGTTTAACCTTGTCACATTTTTTAGAGTAGGGGATACTATCAGTAAATACCATTTCCGTTAGTGCGGATTCTTGTACACGGAAAGAAGCAGGGTCGGACATTACGCAGTGGCTGGCAATGGCACGGACAGATTTGGCTCCTGCTTCCAGCATGATGTTGGCAGCCTTGGTAATGGTTCCTGCTGTATCTACAATATCGTCTACCAATACTACATTCTTGTCTTTTACATCACCGATGATTTGCATGGTGGCAACCACGTTTGCTTTTTCGCGTGTCTTGTTGCACAATACCAGGGGTACACCGAGGTATTTGGAGAATGTGCTGGCGCGTTTTGAACCGCCGACATCCGGGGTGGCGATTACCAAGTCTTCCAGTTTCAAGGATTCAATATAGGGGAGGAATACTGCTGATGCATACAAATGATCCACCGGAATGTTGAAGAAACCCTGAATCTGGTCTGCATGAAGGTCCATCGTAATCAGACGGTCGATACCTGCAACAGAGAGCAGGTCGGCCACCAGCTTAGCGCCGATGGAAACACGGGGTTTGTCTTTTCTGTCCTGACGTGCCCAACCGAAGTAAGGGATAACGGCTACAACGCTTTTTGCCGATGCTCTTTTAGCAGCATCAACCATCAGCAGAAGTTCCATCAAGTTGTCAGAATTAGGGAAGGTTGATTGAACCAGGAATACATGCGAGCCACGGATAGATTCCTCATAAGAGACTGCAAACTCACCATCTGCAAAATGGGTGATATTCATCTTTCCCAGAGGGCAATCAAGGCTAGCGCAGATTTTCTCTGCAAGGTATCTCGAATTTGTTCCGGAGAATACCATAAAGGGTGCTTTTTCGCTCATTTGTGTAATAGATGTTACCTATTTGTTAATTTGCATGCAAAGGTAGGAATTTCCCGTTACATAAAACAAGAGTTATTGTATAAAAATTATTTTTCTTTCCCGGATTTATTCGTAGCTTTGCTTTATGAAACGACTTTCTTTTATATGGTTTGCGGGGTTGTTGTGCCTTTGTACAACAATGGTTTCGTGTGTGGGAACGGCACCCATGAAGGAAGTACGCCTTATCGACTCTCTAAACCAGGTGGCTTATGCTTTTCGTTATAAAAACCTGGATTCATCCTGCCATGCGGCATCAAGAGCCTACCGTGAAGTCAGCCTCTATAAACAAGGAAAAGCGGAAGCATCCAATAATCTGGGCTTTTGTGCTTTTATGCGCATGGATTTTGAGCAGGCCGAAAAGTTTCATATGGATGTCTATAATCTGACCAAGAATGAACTGGAACTCCTTATTGCCGACATCGGTTTGATGAAGATTTATCAGCGGACGGCGTTGAACAAGGAGTTCTACGATTATCGCAATAGTGCCTTGCACCGTATGAAAAGAATAGCGGAGGATGACAATCTGTTTGTGGACCAACACGAGCAAATGCGTTTGAATTATGCCCGTTCGGAATTTTATATTGTATCTGCTGTGTATTATTATTATTTGCAACAGCGTCCGGAAGCTGTAGCCTCTATTAATGAAGTTACTAAAAAACAAGAGTTGCTGGCAGATACCAATCAGCTGTTGTATTATCACTACATCAAAGGTTCTGCTGCCTTATGCGAGGGTGAGACACCGGATGAGCGAAGACTGAGAGAATTTGATGAGCTCTATACCGCATGGCGGTTGGCTTCGCGCAAGGGCTATCTTTACTTTGAGGGCAATGGAGTGCAGGGACTTGCCAACTTGATGGCTTCACCGGATAATTACGCATTTTTTCAAGACCGCCGCTCCCATGCCTTGACACGTTTTGGAGTACCGGTAGATTCGCTGCTTCCCATGCGTCTGGGGCAGTTGGCATTGCAAAAATTCAGCCAATACAAGGATTTGTATCAGATAGCAGGTGCATATGTATCTATCGGCAAATACCTGAATGCCCACAGTCACTATACAGAAGCTCTTGACACGCTAAAACTTGCTCTGGAATGTGTAAATGACCATCACCGCCTTTTCTATGACTGCCACGATAGTTTGGACTGGCTGAAAGCATTTGACCGTCGAGATACGATTTGTGCGGAGAAGGCATGGATGGAGCAGAAACTGAAAACCGTGCCCGAGTGGATTTCACGTATTCGTGAACAGTTGAGCGTTTCGTATGCAGGACTCGGGATGAAAGAAAAATCAGACTATAACCGCAATATTTACCTGGATATCCTTGAAGATACACGCCAGGATAAAGAACTGGAAAGCCGCTATCAGGCATTGGAAAAGGAGGCGGGGCAACTCAACGTCGTGTTGTCACTGGTCATTGTGGGCTTCGTGCTTGTATCCCTCTTCTTCTGGTTTTTCAACAAGCGTTCCAAAGACCGGAACAGAGTGCATCTCCGCCGTCTGCAGCTGATGCTGGATATCTGTCAGAAGATAACGGCATCCATTCCGGCAGATGCACAGACTGAGGAGGAAATCGTCGACTCTATCCGGACGGCTGTCTGCCCGGAATTGGAAAAGCTGTTTGGAGTGAAGGATATCCGCATAGACAACGGGCAATTAGTGTTCCCGCGTCGGATGAGCAAGGATGAGCAGGCGATGGTACGGGTGATAACTCCCTATATCCAATGGGCGATAGACAACGGCATGGCGTCCATCTCCCTTGGCGACGAACGCCGCAGACTGGAAAAGCAACGCTACATTTACGAGCAGCACATCGCAGGGAACAAACGGCAAAATCTGATAAAGAAAGCATGTATGGCTATTGTCAACGGAATTCACCCGTACATAGACCGTATCATCAACGAAGTGCAGAAACTGACTCAAAAAGGATTCATCAAAGAGGAGCGGATAAAGGAGGAGAAATACCAGTATATCGACGAGTTGGTTACTACCATCAACGAATACAATGATATTCTTGCCCTTTGGATAAAGATGAAGCAAGGAAGCCTTAGCCTGAACATAGAGACGTTCGAATTGAATGAACTTTTCGAGCTGCTCAGGAAAGGAAGCCGTACATTCGAGATGAAGAGACAGTCGTTGGAGGTGCAGCCTACGGATATCAGGGTAAAGGCAGACAAGGCCCTTACATTGTTTATGATAAATACACTGGCGGAGAATGCCCGTAAATATACCCCTCAGGGCGGTATGGTGAAAGTATATGCGCGGCAGGAGAAGGATTATGTGGAAATCTCGGTAGAGGATAATGGTTGTGGATTGTCACCGGAAGATGTAGCCCGCATCGTGGGGGAAAAAGTATATGACTCGAAAGCCATCGGTATGAGTGACGCTCCCGACAAGGAGGAATTGAGGAAGAACAAAGGAAGTGGCTTTGGACTGATGAACTGTAAGGGCATCATTGAAAAATATCGCAAGACGAATGATTTGTTCAAGGTCTGTCTGTTCAATGTGGAGAGCGGGCTGGGAAAAGGCAGCCGTTTTTATTTCCGTCTGCCTGCCGGTATCCGTAAGTCTGTGTCGGTGTTGCTCGTCGTGTTGTCTTTGTGCATGTCATCCTGCCGGCATGCTGTGGAACAGACTGCTTCCGGAGAGGTGTTGCCGGATTCTTTGGCACTGCTTGCACAGAATGAATACGAAGCTTTGCTGGACGAAGCCTCCGATTATGCCAATGAAGCTTATTACTGCAATGTGGACGGAGAATACGAACTGGCTTTACAATACATAGATTCGGCAATGTATTGCCTGAACGAACATTACAAGCAATACGCCCATCCTATACATCGCTATATGACGCTGACCGGAGACGGGACGCCTGCGGAACTGGATTGGTGGAACCAGATGTTCAATTCGGATTTCCATGTAATTCTGGATATCAGGAATGAAGCGGCAGTCTCATTTCTTGCATTGAAGCAATGGGATGACTATAGTTATAATAATGCTGCCTACACCACCTTGTACAAACTGTTGGGAGAAGACCAATCCTTGGAAGAATATTGCCGGCAGCTGGAGCGTTCCACCAACAACAAGATGGTGGGCATTTTGCTGGCGGTGATTTTGCTGTTCGTATTGCTGTTGGGATATTACATACTCTACTTCCGTAAACGTCTGGTGAACCGCTGGAATCTGGAGCAAGTACTGGAAATTAATGGAAAGGTGTTCAATGCCTCCTTGTTGCCGGTTTCGGATACGGAGGAAATGTTGCAGCGTGAGGAGGATACATTGAAGGAAATCCCGCGGCAGATTGTAGGTTCCGCTTTTGATGCAGTGAACGAACTTTTGAGTATCGACCGGTTAAGCATAGCTGTATACAACGAGACTACACATAAGCTGGAATACACTTCCAATCCAGTGGAAGATACCGCCGTGGACGAGTTGCCTGTCCGAAGGAAATATATGGAGAATTGTTTTGAGCAGCAAGTGTACATATCGGAAAAGGGTATACAAGCATTGCCGCTTGTTGTGGATGCAGGCAATATGTGTCGTTGCATAGGTGTGCTGTGTCTGGAACGCAGGGAAGGTACGGAGCAGGAGACCGACCATTTGCTTTTGGAACTGATAGCCCGTTATGTCTCCATTGTAATCTTTAATGCAGTGGTTAAGTTGGCTATGAAATACCGGGACATCGAAGTGGCTCAGGATGAAGCCCGGCGAGCTTCCTGGGAAGACAGTTTGCTGCATGTACAGAACATGGTGCTGGATAATTGTCTTTCGACCATCAAGCATGAAACGATTTATTATCCGAACAAGATAAAGCAGCTGATAGGGAAACTGCGGTCCGGCAAACAGACAGAAGCGGAGGAGCGGGAAACGGTGGTTGCCATCAGCGAATTGATAGAGTATTACAAAGGTATCTTTACGACACTCAGTTCATGCGCTTCCCGCCAGTTGGAAGAGGTGACTTTCAGGCGTGCGACAATATCTGTGCCGGAACTTATGGCTACTGCCGGGAAATATTTCCGCAAAGTGTATAAGGGAAACAAGGCGCATATTGATTTTAAGATACAACCGTTGGAAGGACGGATTACCGGTGACTGGAACCAGTTGCGTTTCCTGCTTGAAAACCTGATAGACGAGGCTTGCTCCGTAACTCTGGATGGAGCTGTCTGTCTGTCGGCCCGGGAAGATGGGGAATTTATACGTTTTCTGTTTACAGATATGCGCAGGGAAAAGACCCGTGAAGAATTGAACCAATTGTTCTATCCCGACTTGTCCCGCATGACGGCCGGTGAGAAAGGAGAACTGTATGGTACGGAATATCTGGTGTGCAAGCAGATTATCCGCGACCATGACGAGTTTGCCGGACGCCGGGGATGCCGTATCAATGCCGAACCGGGAAAGGAAGGAGGTTTTACAATATATTTTACGCTACCGAAAAAATGAAATATGGAAGACAAAAAATTTAAAGTAATCATCGTTGAAGATGTCAAGTTGGAGCTGAAAGGGACGGAAGAGATTTTCCGCCATGAAATTCCCAATGCGGAGGTAATAGGTACTGCTATGACTGAGCAGGAGTTCTGGACATTGATTGAAGCCGGCGTACCGGATCTTGTTCTGCTGGACTTGGGATTGGGAGGTTCGACCACAATCGGGGTGGACATCTGCCGGAATATCTTCAAGCGTTATCCGGGAGTACATGTGCTGATATTCACGGGAGAAATATTGAATGAGAAGTTATGGGTGGACGTACTTGAAGCCGGTGCCGACGGCATTATCCTGAAAACCGGAGAGTTGCTGACCAAAACCGATGTGCAGGCAGTGATGGACGGCAAGAAGCTGGTCTTTAACTATCCGATACTGGAGAAGATAGTGGAACGCTTCAAGAAATCTGTCCTGAATGATGCAAAACGTCAGGAAGCAATCATAAGCTATGATATTGATGAGTATGACGAGCGTTTCCTCCGTCATTTGGCACTGGGCTATACCAAAGAAATGATTGCCAATCTTAGGGGAATGCCTTTTGGAGTCAAGTCGCTGGAGAAACGGCAGAATGACTTGGTCGGCCGTCTTTTCCCGCCTAGTGAACGGGTGGGGGTGAATGCCACTCATCTGGTGGTGCGTGCATTGGAACTTCGAATCTTGAATATAGACAATCTGGAAGCCGACGATGAGTAAACTCCGAATGCCACATCCCGCTACGATGTTCTTCCTGCTGACGCTGGCAGTCATCCTCCTTTCATGGATATTCGATGTCTATGGTCTGAGCGTGCTGCAACCGCAGACTGGAGAAGAAATACGGGTGCAGAGCCTGCTGAGTCCGGAGGGCATACGCTGGCTGCTGCGCCATGTCATAACCAATTTTACGGGATTCGCTCCGTTAGGGCTGGTGATTGTGGCTATGTTCGGAATAGGGGTGGCACAGCATTCGGGTTTCATCGATGCATGTATTCGCAGGGGGGTACGACGTCCACGTGATCCTTGGCGCATTATTCTGCTGGTCATTGTCTTAGGACTGTTGTCCAATATAGTGGGAGATGCAGGATATATCATTCTGTTGCCGATAGCTGCAACTTTGTTCCAGTCTGTCGGTCTGCACCCCATTGGAGGTATAATTACAGCTTATGTTTCAGTCTCTTGTGGCTATAGCGCTAATGTGTTTTTGAGTACATTAGACCCCATGATTGCCTCTGTAACGCAAGAAGCGGCTGATAGGATGAATATTGCTCCGGGGCAGACTGGACCGCTGTGCAATTATTATTTTCTCTTTGTTTCCACGTTCCTGCTTGCATTCATCATTTATCATATTACCCGCAGGAGCTTGTTGCCACGTTTGGGAAAGTACGCAGGGGATATTCATTTTAATGGTTACAAGCAATTGTCACGCAAGGAACGGAGAGCTATGTTGGGAGCTGTATTTGCAGGCTTGCTGTATATTGCCATTATTCTGTGGGCTACATTCTCTTCATGGGGGATATTGCGGAGTGTCAATGGTGGGCTGATTCGTTCTCCGTTTATAGTTGGTATTCTGTTTTTGCTTTCGTTTGGAATAGGTTTGATGGGGATGGTCTATGGTTTTGCCTCCGGCCGATACCGTACGGACGGTGATGTGATAGAAGGACTTACGCAGCCGATGAAACTGCTGGGCGTTTATTTTGTGATAGCTTTCTTTGCCTCACAGATGTTTGCTTGTTTTGAATATTCCCACTTGGACAAGTGCATTGCCATTTTAGGCGCTAATCTGCTGTCCTCCGCCTCTTTGAGTAGTTTATGGATATTGATTCTCTTCATTCTTTTTACGGCGCTGGTCAATCTCTTTATGGTATCTGCCACAGCTAAATGGGCTTTTATGTCTTTCATTTTTGTTCCGGTATTGGCAAGTATGGGCATTTCGCCGGATATGACCCAATGTGCGTTCCGTATAGGTGACAGTGCAACAAATGCCATAACACCTTTTATGTTCTACATGCCACTTGTCTTGACCTATATGCAGCAATATGATAGGCAATCCACTTATGGTTCACTGCTGAAGTATACTTGGAGATATTCTTTAGTCATTCTATTGGCATGGACTGCCTTATTTGTACTTTGGTACATCAGCGGTTTGCCATTAGGACTGTAATGTCATAACCAATGAACAGCCCGCTTTCGATAACCCCGGTAATGGCTTTCAGTTTCTGTTCCAAATCAGGAACAATGTTGCTGAGATGAATGTCAAGAATGAAATTACCGCTTTCGGTAAATACCGGACCGTCTTTTCCTTCTGCAAGACGTAGGCTGATTTTTGAAGCTCCCAATAAGCGTATCTCGTTTTCCACATGGGAGAGAGCATGTGGAAACACTTCCACCGGTATGGGGTATTTGCTCCCCAGTTTGCTGACAAGCTTGCTCTCATCGACAATGATGTAAGTCTTACCACTGCTTTTAATGAGAAGTTTCTCCTTAAACATGGCTCCACCACGTCCTTTGATGAGGTTATTATGCGGATCCACTTCGTCTGCACCGTCGAATGTCCAATCCGGACGCTTATTCCACAGAGTAGTTTGCGGCAGGCCAAGCTGTATACATGTCATCGAAATTTCGGCAGATGCCGGAATGATTTCTATATGCAGAGATTCTTGTTTAACTCGCTGAGCTAATGCAAACAAAGTGAGATAAACGGTAGAGCCGGAGCCTGCTCCTATGGCATCACCGTCTTTGGCCAGTCCGGCAATTTCCTGGGCTACCAATTCCTTACTCGCCTTATTGCTGATTTTATTTGACCATTGCAATTCTTGTATCAACTGATTTTCCCATTCCATCTCTTTAAAATTTAGCTGTTATTACTCTTTCATTCATTTTCGGGTCAATGCTACTTTTCCTATTTGAATATTCCTCCATATTTTTACTTTTTATAATTAGTAACATTGATAATTTGCAAAATGTTTTAATACATCTGTATATAAATACCGTGTATCTTGTTTGTAAAGGTAACTAATCATTACTTTTTATGTAGCAAATGAGCCTTTTATACATAGGTAACGAAAAAAGGTGATACAAAAATTTGCAATATTCGTAAAAAAGCGTACCTTTGCACCGCAATTAAGGCTGGTTCCGTAGCTCAGCTGGATAGAGCAACGCCCTTCTAAGGCGTGGGTCTTGCGTTCGAATCGCAACGGAATCACAAGGAAAAAACCGCAAATGGCTAATAAAAAGCTTTTGCGGTTTTCTTGTTTTAGAATTAGAAAATGTCCGCATTTTGTCAGCATAGGTTGTAATGGGAAACAAATTGGAGTATTTGGTTTACATTGCAGGCAAGATTTATTTGCGATACCTGGAGAAAAAATTATCAATCCAACGGACTAGATATACTATAATAACTCCGGCTATGACCATACTGATAATACGTACCAACATAATTTATAGAATTAAAGATTTGTTTTTATGGAATAATAATGTGCAAAGATAATTGATTGGTGGAGAAACAAAAACTCTGGAAAGGATATAAAGATAGGAATTAACGCATATTTTCACGGATATAATCTTCTATTGTAAAATCACTCTTATATCTAGATATTTCCGGATTCTTCTCTACAGTCGTAATGCAACGTTTTTCTTTACCAAGTACCAACCGGTTTAGGAAGCTCAGGATGTCATGACGATTATCCTTCATAGGAGAATAGGATAGGGAATGTCCTATACCTTCCGCTATATAGAAATAGTATGCTGTCTCTTTTTCTTTCAGTTGCATACAGATAAAGTTTGAGCCCCATAGCCCCATTTCCTCTTCTACTACTGCCTTAGTAAAAGGAACCGTGCTGTCGGCATCACCATGGAACAACATAAGAGGACAAGGGGACATTATCCATTTTGGAATACCATTGGCACAGATTGCTCCAGAAAAGGAAATGACCCCTGCATAATTGAAATTGGCAGGTAATCTGTCCGCAAAAGCCGTTTGATTGCAAATCTCATACTCTGCTTGAAGGGCAGTTATCGCACCTGCACTTGAACCGCAAGCTATAATTTGTGCAGGATTTATTTGCCATTCTACACTATGCTCAATTATATAATTTGTAGCATCACCAAAATCTTCTACAGCACAAGTGATTGCTTGTTGCAGGGCAGAAGAGAATCCTTGCAAGTCCGAATACTCCGATTTATCTATATCCTTTAATTGGGTACGGTAATCTGTTGATACTACCACATAGCCGGCTCGTGCCAAAAAATGAAAATAAGAAATGTAATCGGGATTATCTCTTCTCCCGCCTTTGAAACCTCCCCCAAATGCAAAAAGAATGACGGGCTTTGATTGTGTCCCTTGTATTTGATCAATCATTACATACTTGTCCAGTTTCAGAGTATCAACCTTTTTGATGGCAAAAATATATGTTTGCTTGTCAATATGCTGTGCATGCACAACAGTAGCTATACTCAATAATGAGCATGCCATCAAGATAAAAATAAAGCGTTTTCCCATATTCAGTTTATTCTATTAATGCTGCGTGGATTATCTGACCTACAAAGATAGAATAAAACTATAACTAAAAAGGGGAAAGATGACATTTAGACATAAAAAAAGGCTATCTATCCCAGACAGCCAATCTTTTTTATTAACCTTAAATCTAATACTATGAAAAACACAGTACAAAGATACGTACTTGCAGGAGATATCCAAATTTTAGCGGGTAATCAGCGGATATTATAACATGGTTTAGTAGAATATTATTTCCGTTAACTATTAACATAAATAATATTCAATTTAACAGAAGAAGGAATTAATATTCCTCATCAGTGATTGCAAACTTTAGTCATGTCCACTGTAAATCCACCATTGGCGGGTATAAATTTTCCTTTTCTTTTAAGAAATTCTATCAGGGTATCTACATCCATATTGTCGGCAGAGCAGGTGAAAAAACGCTGCTGCTCGCCGAATTTTTGGATAATGGCTTCTCTCAATGATAACTCAGTATAACTATTACCTTCCATCATGTGAAGGACTTCATGTGCATGTAATTGTTCCATAATCTTTTTTTGTGGCAAAGATAATATGATATTCTAAGTATAAGTGTAACATATGTGACAAAGCCCAACACACATATCCGGATATTTGCTTTTACGTAAAATAACACTTGTTACGACTATGCTAAAAACCTCAAAAAAAGTAAAAAGGTTTTGCTTCTATACCATTGTAAACTAACTTTGGGAATCAACTTTTAAATGAATTAAAGCATATGAAAAAATTAATCTTATCTATTGCACTATGTTGTGCAGCTACGAATTTCTTTGCGCAGAATGCTGACCCTGCCCAGTTGGTCAACGATGGTAAGGCTGCTCTTGAAGCTAAAAATTACCAGGAAGCTTACACAAAATTTAGTACTTATCTGACACAAACAAACAACCAAGATTCCGTAATTGCATATAACTGTGGCGTTTGTGCCGATAAGATAAAGAAACCTGCCGAAGCTTTGAAGTATTTTGATATTGCTGTACAGAAAAAGTATAACCTGGCAAATGCTTATATAGGTAAAGCCGGTGCTTTGAAAGATTTGAAGAAAAATGATGAGTATGTTGCCACTTTAAAGGAAGGGCTGGAAGCAAATCCCGGTAATAAGACATTGACTAAATTGTATGCCACTTATTACGTAAATCAAGGTATCATGGCGCAGAAAGCCAAAAAGATGGATGCAGCCGAAGAAGCATTTAAACAAGCCATAGCTATCCAAGCAGATAATGTAAATGCACTTAACAGTCTGGGTTCTTTGTATTATAGTAAGGGTGCCAATACCATGAAAACAGATGTAGAAAAAGCAAAAGTTGAATTCAAGGAAGCCAAAGAATATTTGGATAAACTTATTCCATTGCTCTCTGCAGACAAACCAGCTCAAAAGAAGATGATGGATAATGCAAAAACGATGTTGAACTTCATCGACAGTCAATTGAAATAAAAGACTCTCCTATATAAAAAAGAGGCAGATATCTGAATTGATATCTGCCTCTTTTTTAATGTTATGAAATGATTATTTAGTTCTTTTCAGTACAACAGCTGTACGTGCCGGTATGTAAAGCTTCAGCCACTCCTTCTTGTCTTTTTTATAAAGCGGATCGTGGATGGTAAAATGTTTGATGGTATCATCCGTCAAACCATTACCGCCATAATCTGGATTATCTGTATTCAAAATAACTTCATAAGTTCCGGCAGGAACCAAGAAACCGTAATCAGTAAAAGACTGCTTAGGGTTGAAGTTGAATACAAAAATCAAGTCCTTGCGCATATAGGCCAATACCTGGTCACCGTCATTATGCCATATTTCTTGGACCGGAGTAGCCTGGAAGTTCTTTATGCTTTTTACAACTACCAACATGGCAGCATCAAAGTCACCCATATAATGATATGCCAGATTCTTGTTGTCCACCAAATCCCATTGACGGCGGGCATATTTACAAGACCAACCGTTACCTTCACGGGGGAAATCAATCCATTCCGGATGTCCGAATTCATTGCCCATAAAGTTAAGATAACCGCCATTGATAGTAGTCGCAGTCAGTAAACGTATCATTTTATGGAGAGAAATGCCTCGATTTACGGTATAGTTCTCGTCTCCTTTCTGCATGTGCCAGTACATATCCGCATCAATCAAGCGGAAAATGATGGTTTTATCGCCCACCAAAGCTTGGTCATGGCTTTCCGCATAGGAGATGGTCTTTTCATCTTTGCGGCGGTTGGTCACTTCCCAGAACATGCTGGATGGCTTCCAGTCTTCATCTATTTTCTCCTTGATTGTCTTAATCCAATAATCGGGAATATTCATGGCCATACGGTAATCAAATCCGTAGCCGCCATCTTCATATTTTGCCGCCAGTCCGGGCATTCCCGATACTTCTTCGGCAATGGTGATGGCTTTGGCATTGACCTGATGGATAAGCCGGTTGGCAAGTGTCAGATAACAAATGGCATTGTCGTCTTGATGTCCGTTGAAGTAATCTCCATAATTACAGAATGCTTCTCCCAAACCATGACTATAATATAACATGGAGGTTACTCCGTCAAAGCGGAAGCCGTCGAAATGATATTCTTCCAGCCAGAATTTACAGTTAGACAGCAGGAAGTGAATAACTTCGTTCTTGCCGTAATCAAAGCAAAGTGAATCCCAAGCTGGATGTTCCCGACGTCCACCGGGATAGAAATATTGATTAGGATCACCGGCAAAGTTACCCAAGCCTTCCACTTCATTCTTCACAGCGTGTGAATGGACAATATCCATGATAACGGCAATCCCCATACTATGGGCTGTATCAATCAACTCCTTCAGTTCTTCCGGAGTACCAAAACGGGAAGAAGCGGCAAAGAAACTGGAAACATGGTATCCGAAGCTACCATAATAGGGATGTTCCTGAATAGCCATAATCTGTATGCAGTTGTAGCCTTCTTTGGCGATACGTGGAAGAATCTTTTCCTGAAATTCCTTATAGCTACCGACCTTTTCCTCCTGCTGAGACATACCGATATGGCATTCATATATCAATAAAGGATCTGTAGATGGCTTGAAAACCCGCTTTTTCATTTTATAGGGTTTCTCCGGAGCCCAAACCTGGGCACTGAATATTTTAGTCTGTTCGTCTTGTACGACACGTGTAGCCCATGCAGGAATGCGTTCACCGCAACCACCGTCCCAATGTACCATCAGCTTGTACAAGTCACCGTGTTTCACGGCATCAGCAGGAAGCTTGATTTCCCAATTACCGTTTGCTTTACGCTTCAAGCTATATTTTTTTTCTTCTTTCCAATCGTTAAAAGTTCCGACCATAAAGATTTGGGTTGCGTTAGGCGCCCATTCACGGAAAACCCAACCATCGTCAGTACGATGCAGGCCGAAATAGAGGTATCCGGATGCAAAATCAGACAAGGTTAGTTTTCCTTTGTTGGTCAATTCCGATTCTTTGTCTATGGCATGTTGATGACGTCCGTTGATGGCATCGGCAAAAGGTTCCAGCCATGGGTCATTCTTGATTAAATTCAATGTTTCCATAAAGAGGATGAGTTTTGGATATTTGATAAATTTACGCTTTAACTTTCACAATTATTTTTTTTACACCGTCAGGGGTAATACCCGGAGCATGCCCGTCCTGAGGGAAAAAGATAGCAAACATTCCGGGCTTCACTGCAATATAGTCCTCCGCCAGTCCTTCAAAAAAAGTGATGTCTTTTTCCGCATTGTAAGGAGCATCAACCGGAAGGCAGTCTTGGGCGGCGGTATAACCCATTATCTCCGTACCGGACAAGGGTATTTGAATGTCAATATAGTCTTTATGGGTTTCCAGTTTGGCATTTTCTTTTTCTTTTGGGTTTGTCTGCGCCACGTTGACCAGCAAGTCCTTTCCTTTCAGTTCGGTCTTGCCGATTTCCAAAGAGTGCAAGTCATGTGATTTTAAAAAATCAATGGCCTGCTCAAACAGAGGATGCAGCAAAGTATATTTTTCTATGTTTTCAAGTCTGTCTATAACCATAATTCAAATGTTTTAAGTTAGTTATATAGGTAAATTATTCAAAGTCGTCTATGGTGTAATTCACAAAATCAGAAAAACGCTTCATCTGCTTGAAGATGTCGTCTGTACGATCCAAAAAGTCTGGAGCAAGAAAGAAGCTGTCCGGCTGGCAGCAGGCAACCGTATACTCTTTACACTGAAGGTATTTCAGATAGGGATAGTCCTTTGGAAATCCTTTTGGAGCTGTTTTTAGAAAATTCTCTCCGATGACGGGAAAGTATTGCTTGAAAGCAGGATCTTCCACTATACTGCGAAATTCATCTATATTGTCGTGTACCGCTTGTCGCAGAGCTCTTAACAAGGGCGGGGGAGGACAATAACTTCCACCGGCCAACAAGCAGTTTCCCGGTTCCAGATGCACGTAATAGCCACAATGGTCGGATTTCTTTCCTTTCGCATTGATATATCCTCCCAGATGTGTCTTGTAGGGAGTTTTATCTTCGGAAAAGCGTGTATCACGATAAATACGGTATGTACAGTCCTTTGCTTCTATACCACGGATGCTTTCATCAAATAAAGAGATACGGGAGATAATTACTGTAAGCAAGTTTTCAAACTCGCTGCGGGCGACTTCATACTGTTCCCGGTGAGAATTGAACCATTCACGATTGTTGTTTGCAGACAGTTCTTTCAAAAATTGAAATATAACAGGGATATTCATATCATATTCTTTCCTTATTATCTGCCAAATTTACGGATAATATTTCTAACATGCTACAAAGAAGGGTAAAAAAAAAGCATCGGCTCTGGTAAACCGATGCTCCTTACACATTTATCAATCAAACAGACGCTTCTGTTTTTGATGTACTTACTTATCACAAGCGGGTACGTCTCTTTTAATTAATCTTATATCTAATACTATGAAAAACACATTTATATAACACAACAAATCGGGATTTTGTTCATGCAGATGAGGATAACTTTAGCATAAAAAATGGGTGGGTCATTTTATTCTGCATCCGGTTTGCACTATCTTTGCAAGAAAATATGTAGAATATGGCCGAATATAAATTTGATGAAGATAGCGTTAAAGCGCTGATAGATTGGGCAAAGAGCACATCTTTCCCTCAAAGTGTAACATTGTCTGATGCTGAGAACATAGTGGATGTGAAACGTTTTGTGCAAGCTAACCTGAGTGACATAGATGCACATTATCCTGATGATTTTTATAATCCTGCCATCACGCGGCTATATCGGCTGAAGGAATATATGGAAGAGAACAAATAAAGACTTGGCACTGATTATGCGGAAAGCCGCGAAGCGATTAAGAAATCCGTGTTGGGATATTCCTAAAATAATAAAATTTAAGGCAACTAATTCATTGCGAGTTAGTTGCCTTTTTTGTATCTTTAAGCA
>NZ_CAXUGK010000041.1:0-41142 GCF_964250605.1 Bacteroides sp. AR20
TTTAAGGGGGCATTGTTGAATGTTTTAAGGGGGCAGAATCGCTTGGTTTTAGGGGGCAGCTTACACTGGATTTTCCAGGGCGGTAGGCTTTCAGAAAATTTTCACTTTATATGCCCGGGCTTGAAAAATCTACCGCCATTGAATTTGATTCAACAGAAGCCCACCTCTCACGTAGGCTTCCGTGTCAGCTTGCTATGCAGCGGTTTTTGTCTCTTTTTGACGTTGTAACGTGAGAATCCAACTTATGAGTGCTCCTGCAATACAAGCCTCTTTCTCTCCGCAATCTGCGAGTTTTGCCATTGTCACCTCACTTGACGGAATAGTTCTCAATGCTTCAATCACCATATCAAAGCTAAATTTTTCTTTCTTTAGAATGATGTTAAGTGCACGGGGAACATAACGTTTTTTAGATTCTCCTTCACCTAAGCTCTTGCATGATTCATCGTAGAGCATTTGGGCTTGTTCTTTTGTACGTCCAAGTGCCAATGTAGGTTTGGCTTTGACGCCACGCATCATTAATTTCAATGTAGCGGCTTTCATTTCTCCAGCCAAGAAGCCTAACGACTGTGTATATGTTATGCCATTCTCTATCGCAAACTCGTATGCTTCTTTTACGGCTTCATCTCCGGTAGCCAATGCTGCGATGCCCATTTCTTCTACCTTAGACGGCATACGGCTGATTAAGACTGTCTCACCTATATGCTGTGCATAGTCGGCAACGGATTCAAAATCGTGTATCTCCACATCTTCCAAAAAATCATCAATATAGATTCTTTCCGAAGTTTCGGGGGTCTCACAGTGAGTAAGGACATTTGCCGTACCTTGCTCTATCAGTTCCCCGTTGTTGTCAAAAAGGTTATATCCCTCTTTCCAAAATATATCCGGCTTGCAGAAGTGGTATCTTGGCGTAAGCAGTTTATCCCTGTTTGCCGTTGTTAGCATCTTATCCATCTTCTTGTCATGCCTCATCCCGTATTCTGTATGGGCTACGATAATCGTTTGCACTTCGCCATCAATACGAGCTTTAACAGTGGTAGGTTTAATTCCCATATCTTTTCCCCATGATTTAAGTTCATTACTTGCTGCATTTGCAGCGTTTCCATTCTCAGATATTTCTTTCTTTTCCATGATATTGGTATTTGATTGTTCAATACTTGCTACTTCTGTAGCGTTAACTAATTCTGTTGCGTTTGAGGTCGCAACCACCTTTGTATCATCTTTCATATTCTTCTTTTTTACGATGATTCAGAACTCTTTACTCAACTTCCCGTGAGTATTAGGGGCTTCTTCCTGCGACGTCTTTCAGGCTGCTGCCGCCTATCTAAGTGCAAACGAAATGCCATCAAGTTCAAAGGAATATCCGATTTTTCATGTCATATCCTTTGAATTGAAAATGAGAAATATAAAATTTAGCGTAGGTAAAAAGAAACTGCCACAAAGGATATGATGCGAAAAAGATGCAACTTCCTTTGTGGCAGTAATGGTAGGATAAAGCTTGTTATTCCCATCTATCGTCCCAACAAATATCATATATATCGAATAAGCGAGGACGGGGGAATGCTCTCATGCGTTTATTTCTGCGAAATCGTTCGATGATATACGAATTAGAATCAATAATTAATGATTTTATGGTGGACTGTAGATTGTTTAATTTGTTTTTCTTATCCTGAGGTGATATGAATTTGAATTCAGTGAGGAATTCTAATAAAAACGTACATTGTTCAACCGTTATCTTGTTTTCTTGAGATGGGATAATGTTGCGAGAAATGTAAGTGTATGTGCTTGCCATTATATAGTTGAGGTATAGCTGGTCACTTTTTACCTTTTTCCCCATCATTGAGGGATATAAGTCTTCTAATTCTTCTTGTGCCTCTTCTACGTTATTTACAGCAAGGAATTTATCCAGGTACTTTTCCATCATATAGTGAAACCATGCGAAACCTTTATCATCAACTGTAATAGGCTTACCTTTGCCAAAACGGATTGTTGCGGTTTTCCCTTTATTCTGTTTTAATGCGATGTATAAATTCAGCAAATCAGGACGCACGGCGATACTATACATGCGTAGGTTTTGTTCCATGTCAAACACATCTGTATCATTTATCAAATGATGAATAGTTCGTGTAAAAATAGCAGCCATGAATTTTAAGGCACAGACATGTTTTTCTTCTATTTGCCGTATAGCGCATTTATTGGCGAATGATTCAGCATATTGCTTGAATTCAGAAATGGTACGAACGAATAATAGGCGGTCAATTGGACCCTCTTTCCATTCTTTTGTTTTAAGGTCAAACGTCAATGAGGTATTACTAATATCAATCCCTGCATCTATAAAAGGTTTGAGATTTAGTCCGCATAAATCAGCGGATAAATCGAAATCGCTGTAAGCGAAACAATGTATTAGCTCTTCCTTGACTTCACGAATAATCTTATTTTTAAAGAAATAGAGTTCCATGTGATATTTATTTTAGGCAAAAATATAAAGAAAATCCCACCTGCATTGTGCAAATGGGATTATTTTGAAATTATAGTAGGTTCTTCATGGCTTCATCCACTTGCTCATTATCGAAACTATCCAAGTATATTTGAGTGGTGGCTAAGTCTGAATGTCCCAATGCTTCACTTATCAATGCAATGTTTACCCCCGATTTCTTTAGGACGCTTGCGAATGAGTGCCGGGCGACATAGGTTGTCAAGTTGGCTTCAACTCCAAGCTGTGCGGCAAGTAGTTTTAGATTCTTATTGACCTTTCCTAATATCTTATGTATTCTATTCTGTTTTTGTAGGGCGGTCTTATGTATCTTACTGTCTAAAATCGGAAACAGATAGCCTTTACTCTCTTTTGAATATTTCTCGATTATCAGCATAGCTTCCTGCGGTATTCCTATCTTGATTAGCTTTTTTGTCTTTTGGCGGATATAGTGTAATCTGCCATTTTGAATATTCTCGTTTGTTAGATTAGCTATGTCTGTGAAATTGATTCCACCGCATAGATAGCTGAACACGAATATGTCTTTGCTCAACTCCATGTATTGTTGCTTTCCGATAGGCTGCACCTCGGTTGTGAATTTCAGCACATCTGTTTTGCCAATGGCTCTCTTTTGGGTGGTGGTGTCGAACTTGTTGATTTTATATTCGTCAAACGGATAATCGGACTTCCGGGCGCACTTAGCTTTGATAGCTTTATTGTATGCGCTACGAAGAGTACGAAAGAGTAGGCTGATTGTAGTTTCCCTATTACCTTTGGAGCGTAGCCACTTCTCATATTTGTTAAGCCAAGCAATATCTATTTCATTAAATGGAATATCCAATTTCCCATTAGTGAAAACTTTGAGTGAATTGAATGAGCCTTTATAGATAAGACGGTTTCCGCATTTGCCCTCACGTGTGTATTGCTCTATAAGTTCCTTGTAGAACATACTGATTGTTTTTAGTTCAAACTTGGTATTCTCATTATTGAGTAAGGTGGTGGTAGTGTATTCTTTTTGTTCGCTATTCAGTTCCAACATTCGTTGTTGAAGTTCCCGTTGCTTATCCAAGATAATCTTTTGGATGTACTCTTTGTTAGGGCAGTTGGGCTTAGGCTTATTTCGTGCGAAGTCCCAATATTTAGGATTGATAGATATGCCTAAACTTTGGTATTTACGCTTTCCTCCTTTAGATACTTGGAGCATCAATGGATTTTCGCCATTTGATAATGTCTTAGACTTGTAGCAAACTACTGAAACACAAGCATTCATAATGAATTTTCGGTTTACATCTTGGTTTACATGCACCCTTTGAAACCACTCGAAAACAGACTTTTCGTAACCTACTAAAAGCAAAAAGCCTCAATAGCTAATTTCTTAACTATCAAGGCTTTCTTTATGAGCGGCAAGCGAGACTCGAACTCGTGACCCTCAGCTTGGGAAGCTGATGCTCTACCAACTGAGCTACTGCCGCATAAACATTTCCAAGGTCATGCCTTAAAAACGGTGGCAAAGTTAATAAATTCCTTCCTAAAAAAACAAACGTTTCGTCAAATATTTCCTATTTTTGCTCGGGAAAACAAAGATATTCTTTCAAAATACAGACTAAATACCAATGAAACGAATCATACTCATCACCGGAGGAGCACGTTCCGGCAAAAGCACCTATGCGGAAAAGCTGGCACTCGAGCTCTCTCCCACTCCCGTTTATCTTGCCACGGCACGCATCTGGGACGAAGAATTCCGCCAGAGGGTAATCCGGCATCAGGAACGCCGGGGACCGGAATGGACAAACATCGAAGAGGAGAAAGAACTCAGCCGCCACCGGCTGGAGGGACGGATCGTCCTGATAGACTGCATCACCTTATGGTGTACCAACTTTTTCTTCGACCTGCATTCAGATACCGACCGGGCACTTGCCGCAGTAAAGGCAGAGTTCGACCGCTTCACGGCACAAGACGCAACCTTCATCTTTGTAACCAATGAAATAGGTATGGGAGGAACTTCCGAGAACGAACTGCAACGAAAGTTCACGGACATGCAAGGCTGGATGAACCAATATGTAGCCGCCCGTGCCGACGAAGTGATACTGATGGTATCCGGCATCCCACTTACCGTAAAAAACACTCATTCATAAAACAACAGACAATTAAAATTCAACAGACTGATGAAAACATTTCATATCACCCGTCCGGACGAGTCAATCCGTCCCGCATTGATTGACAAAATCAACAACCTGACCAAACCCAAAGGTTCATTGGGCATTTTAGAAGAACTGGCACTCCAAATCGGACTCATACAACAGACATTATCCCCCACCTTGAAACATCCGCAAAACATTATCTTCGCCGCCGACCACGGCATTGTAGAAGAAGGGGTCAGTCTGTCTCCAAAGGAAATCACCTGGCAGCAAATCAGCAACTTCCTTCATGGAGGGGCAGGTGTCAATTTCCTCTGCCGGCAGCACGGCTTTACCCTGAAAATAGTAGATGCAGGAGTAGACTACGACCTCCCCTACGAGAAAGGCATCATCAATATGAAAGTGCGCAAAAGTACCCGGAGTTATCTGCACGAGGCAGCCATGACGGAAGAGGAAATGGAGATGTGCCTGGAACGGGGTGCCGAGGTGGTGCGCCAATGCCATGAAGAAGGCAGCAATGTCCTCAGCTTCGGTGAAATGGGTATCGGAAACACCTCTTCATCCTCCTTGTGGATGACCTGCTTTACCGGTATTCCTCTGGAACAATGTGTCGGCGCAGGCAGCGGACTCGACAGCGCGGGCATCCGCCACAAATACGAAGTGCTGAAGCAGTCTATGGAGAACTACAAGGGCGACGGCTCTCCCCGAGACATCATCCGCTACTTTGGCGGACTGGAAATGGTAATGGCCATAGGCGCCATGCTGCAAGCTGCCGAGCTGAGGATGATTATCCTTGTTGACGGATTCATCATGACCAACTGCCTGCTTGCCGCCGCCAGGCTCTACCCGGAAGTGACGGATTACGCCATCTTCGGACACTGCGGAGACGAGTCGGGCCACAAACTGGTACTCGACGCCCTGCATGCCCGTCCGTTGCTGAATCTGGGGCTGCGTTTGGGAGAAGGAACGGGGGCCATCTGTGCATATCCCATTGTCGACTCGGCCGTGCGGATGCTCAATGAAATGGATAACTTTGCACATGCCTCCATCACCAAATACTTTTAACATGAACAATGTCTTGGCTGCATTCATAATGCTCACCCGACTGCCCTTCTGGAAAATCAAGGAAGTACCGGCAGAGTGTTTCAAGCATGTGGTTCCCTATTGGCCGCTTGTAGGCTGGCTGACGGGAGGCGTGATGGCGGCAGTGCTGTGGCTTGCCGGACAGATTATGCCGGTGTCATTGGCATGGATTCTTGCCCTCATCGCACGCCTGCTTGTCACCGGTTGCCTGCACGAAGACGGACTGGCGGACTTTTTCGACGGCTTCGGCGGCGGCACCACCCGAGAACGGACTCTTGCCATCATGAAGGATTCCCACATCGGAAGCTACGGTGTCATCGGATTGATATGCTATTTCCTGCTGTTGTTCCAACTTCATCACCTGCCACTGGGACTTCTCTGCATCCTTGTGCTCAGCGGTGACTGCTGGTCCAAGTTCTGTGCCTCCCAGATTGTCAACTACCTGCCCTATGCCCGGAAAGAGGAAGACAGCAAAAGCAAAACCGTCTACAACCGCATGAGCCGGCACGAGTTACTGGCCGGATTTCTTTGCGGCCTGCTTCCTTTCGTACTGCTGCTGCCTATAAAACTGTGGATTGCCACCCTCTTCCCACTGCTCACCTTCTTCCTGCTCTACCGATTGATGAAGCGACGCCTGCAAGGATATACGGGGGACTGCTGCGGGGCCACTTTCCTGCTATGCGAACTGTCCTTCTACTTGGGAAGCCTTATCCTAATTATAAATTAAAACCAAAAATTAAAGATGGAAGTAATACTCATTCGACACACTTCGGTAGATGTTCCTCCGGGCGTATGCTACGGACAGACCGATGTTCCCCTGAAACCCACGTTTGAAGCGGAAGCCGCCGTGACAGCAGAAAACCTGAAGGCATACCTTCCGTTCGACCACGTCTACACCAGTCCCCTGACCCGCTGCGTGCGCCTCGCCACCTATTGCGGCTATCCCGATGCAGAACGGGACAAACGGATTATGGAAATCAATTTTGGCGACTGGGAGATGAAGCCGTTCGAACAGAATGAAGACCCACGCCTGCAGGAATGGTATGCCGACTACATGAACGTGGCAGCTACCGATGGAGAATCCTTTGCCATGCAATACCGACGTGTCGGCCAGTTTCTGGATGAGTTGAGGAAGAAGCCCTATACACGCGTTGCCATCTTCGCACATGGCGGCGTACTCATCTGCGCGCAACTCTATGCCGGAACCCTCAAAGCCGAAGAAGCCTTCGACGCATTGACGCCCTACGGCGGCATCGTCCGCATCAATCTCGACAAGGAATAGTGAACGAAATAGTAGGGCCTTCCTCCGCTTCGGTTTGCACCTTGTAGATACCTCCAAAATAATGAATAAAATGGGCATTGATTTCATGGCGAATCAAGCTTGTTTTATTCTCAAAATGCACCTTTGCAAACGGAGCGTTGACCACATCGAAATAGAGAACCGGCCTACTGCGGTCTCGTCTGATACGGATAACCGCCTCATAACGGGAAGTGTCATTCTCTGACGGAGTCAGCAGGCTGAAAAGCAATGTATCGAACCACTTCCGGTCCGTCCTTGCAAGCTGTTCCTTGAGGTCGGTCTGCAGGCTGACAGACACGGTGCTCTCCTCACGGCCGTTCACTTTATCCAGCACCTCACTGCACAACCGAATAATGTCACACTCCTCGTCCTCATACTGAATCTTGCCGGACTCCAGGCGGGACAACTCCAGAATGCTGTTGACATAATTCAGCAGGCTCTCCGCATTGGTCTGAATCATCTGTCCGTACTCCCTCTTAGTCTCCTTATCCAGCTCCTCTTTCCCGGTCAGCAATTCGGCAAAGCCCACCACCACACTCAGCGGGGTACGTATATCATGGCTGATTTCCGATTTCAGACGTTCCTTCGCGATGTTGTCCGTCTCTGCCTGCAAAGCGGCTTCAGCCGTCTTCTTCTCTACGACAGCAATCTTTCCGGAGACATAGCGCGTATACAGATAGAAAAGCAGCATCAGCAGCAGACAGACGCCCAGGAGTATAAATCCTATACGGTAATTCATGTCCTGAATCTTCTGCTTCTCCAACAACAGCTCGTCAATGTGGTAAATCTCCTTCACCTGCTTCAACTGGTTGGCCGAGAAGGCATTGTTCAGCGAATCCTGCTTGCGTATGAGGTAGCGCCGGGTCTCGATGGCCCCGTCAATGTCCCCCTTGTCATATTGCGTACTCGCCTTGTAGTTTATCAAAGTGGCAAAGGTGGAGACGTAGTTGTTCAGTACCGTAGGGGTCACCTCGTCTATCAATGCGATGCTTTTGTCATACTCATCGGTCTTGGCATAGTATTGAAGCTGTATCAACTGGACATTCAGCCAGAAGACGGGATCTACATGCGGTTCAAGCAGTTTCTTTACTTTCTCGATATGCTCGTGCGCCACTGTAAAGTTCTTCTGGTTCATGTAGTGCAGGATATACTTCACTTCGCAGTCAATCTCGAAATTGCTCCAGTTCTTCCGTGTCTCGGGTTCTTTGGAAATAACCGTCTGCAACGTCGTGTCCATTTCATGCAAATAGGGCAGCTTCAGACTGTCTTTACCGCCATTGCCGTATACCTGGGCAATACGCGACAGTATATCCACCTTCAGGCTGGCCTTTGTCTGGGGAGAGAAATTCCGGTAAGCCTCCAAGAAAGAGTCCAGTGCCTCATTCGGGCGGCTGGACACTCCGTAGGCACATCCCAGACTGTTATACGCCGCTATCATCCCGTTATTGCTATGGCGGAGTTTTGATTCCTCCAACGTCTCCTTAGCCACATACACCGCTTTCTCTATCTGTCTCTTGGAAGCCAGGGCGCGGCTGATGGCAGCCTTCTGCTCCAGATAATAATCGTAAGTGCCTACCTGGGAGACAAAATCCTTCAGCACATCCACCCAATACGACAGACTGTCCGGGTCGTGTTTCTTGTCATAACATGCCGCCAGATAGTAAGCGCCCATATTCTCATAGAAAGCGTTCTTCTGCCGCCGCGCCTCCTCGTACAAACGGGTGGAAAAAGTCATGTTATAGGGAGCATACTGGTGCTTGTAGGCCATGTCACGGAGATACGTCAGCCGGACAAGGGTGGCCGGCAGGGTATCGGCAACCTTCAGGATGCTGTCCTGATACCGGACAGCCCCCGTGTCTTCTGCCAGCAGCGGACAAATATATCCGCAAAACAAAACATGGATGAGAATCAGTATTCGTTTCATTGCGCCGTTCCTCCGTGTAATGCGGGATTATACTTCAAAGGATGCGTAAAACAGAAACGCGCGCCACGGGTGTACCCACTGTCCACCCACAGCTTGCCGTTCATATATTTCACAATCAGTTGGCAGATGGAAAGACCCAGTCCGCTTCCCTGCACAAAATCATTCAGCTTTTCAAAGCGTTCAAAAATCAAGTGCTGCTTTTCCGGTGGAATGCCACATCCGGTATCCGTCACGGAGAAAAGTGCCGTACCGGCATCAGCCATCTTCAGTTCCAGCACGATGGAGCCTTGTTCCGTAAACTTGGCGGCATTCACCAGCAGGTTTATCAAGACTTGGCGGAGGCGCGCATCGTCCGTATCCAGCATCAAGACGGACAAATCCGTGTCAAAACGCATTTCAACCTCCAGCTTGCGCGAGGCCATCACGGTCTCCACGACCTCATTACACAACTTCACGGCATCATGCGTGCGGATGTTGAAGGTTATATTGTCATTCTCGAAATCCGAGAAATCCAGAATGTCATTGATAAGTTTCAGCAACTGAAAGGAATTCACCTTGATAATTTCGGAGAACTCCCGGCGCGATTCGTCATCGAACGACTCGTCCTCATCCGTCAGTACCGCCGAGAATCCGACAATGGCATTCAGCGGCGTACGTACCTCATGGCTCATGTTCGAAAGAAACATATTCTTCCGTTGTATGGCTTGCACCGCTTTCTCCTTCATCGCCTCCTGCCGCATTTGGGAACGCTTCAAACGGAATATCTTCTTCCAGCCCAGCACCAGGAGGAATATCAGAAACAGTACGGACACAATGATGCCTGCCAGATAGAAACGCATGGATACAATGCGGTCGCGTTCGTTCTGGTAGGCCAGTTGGTCGGCCTGGAAACGGGTACAGAGCCGGTCTATCTCCTTGGGATAGTTCTTCTCGAACGAAGTCTTGATATACGAAAAGACCTTGCCGTACTGTCCGTAGGCTTCTTCCTTGTTCCCCATCTTCACCAGTAAATCCGCCTTTTCGAGCAGAGCTTCCTTGTAGATGTTACGGTTTATCCGGGCATATTCGGTTTGAAGGAAATCATTGTAGGCGGTCAAGGCTGCCTCATGCTCTCCGGTGGCCACCAGATAACGGGCATCTATAATCAGAAGGTATTGCCGTATCTCCGGAATCAGCTGCGTTTCAAGCTGGCCTATCTGTGCCAGACAATGGCTGGCAGCTTTCAAGTCACCCTTGAATAATTGGCAGGAAGCATTGGAGATGTGACGCATGGCCAGCTCCAGCGGAGAAAGCCGGTCTTCCGGATAGAGGTTCAGACGTGCAAGATAACGCGAGGCACCGTTTACATTCCGTATGCGCAGGTTATAATCTATCAGTTCCACCAGTAGCATACGGATATGCACATCCTCCCCGTCCATCCCATCCAGCAGTCTCAAGGACTCTTCATAAGCGGCACCGGCTTCCCGGAGCCTGCCGGTATAGCTGTACACCTCTCCCATGGCATTCAGCGCAAGGGCATTGCCGAAGGGGTAGGCAAGCGCGCGGGCTTTGGAGTACATCTGGTCGCTCTGGGCAATGGCCATACGGATTTCTCCACGGAAAAGGGAGGATTTTATAAGTATTCTTTCCAGTTCGAAATAGGTGTAATAGCGCTGGGATTCATCCAATTGGGACAAAAGGCCGTCGGCATTCAGCGAGTCACACTCCTCCCGGGTCAGATAGTCGAAACCGAGGCTGTTGTGAAAAGTAGAGATGACCTCATGGACTATACTTTCCTTTTCTTTAGTCCAAGAATCCGCTTTATCTGTTGTCGATGCAATTATTGTGCTCCCGAACCAAATAAAGAAAAGGAATATATATAGTTGCTTTATCCTCATTTATAAGACTTTGTCTGCTTTAAAAGTTACATTTTTAATGCAACGCGGTCTTGCAAAGATATTATATCTTTTTGGAACGGACAAAGAATCAGTTAAAATAACAACATTTTAAAAACAAAAGGAAGCCAAGGTCGATGTCACTATTACGGCAACCACCATCCACCACTCCACACGCCGGTTGATGCGGACAGCCATACGCATATCTTCCGTCTTCAGAGGCCGTTCATTAGAACCGATATAAGGTTTCCACACCTCCTCGCCGAAATAGTTGTGCGGACCCCCGAAACGGCAATTCAAAATACCGGCAAGGGCGGCTTCCGGATAACCGGAATTGGGACTGGCATGCTGGCTGCCATATCTGCCCACAAAAGCAAACAAGGAAAGGCGACCGGAAACCAGTACCATCAGAAAGGCTGTCAGACGAGCAGGAATATAATTGGCAACATCATCCAAACGGGCAGCAAAACAGCCGAACCGGCGGTAGCGTTCATTCTTGTAGCCGACCATGGAATCCAGCGTGTTCACCATCTTATAGGCAAGCATGCCCGGAACTCCCAACAGCAGATACCAGAACAAGGGAGCAACCACCCCATCGCTCAAATTCTCTGCCAAAGTCTCCAATGCCGCGGTTCTCACCTCCTGCGCCGAGAGTGCAGACGTATCACGCCCTACGATACGTGCCACTTGCATCCTCCCTTCCTCCAAGGAACGGTCCACCGCCTTGAACACCATACGCACCTCGCGAACCAGCGTAGTGCCCGCCAAGCAATAGAATATCAGCAATATTTGCACCGTCAGAAGCATGCCCGGAGAAAAGAGTGCCGCCAAGCGGAGCAACAAAAGCGTAATGACATATACCCCCAAGACAAGAGACACCGCCACAAACGCACCTTTCAGGAAACGCGAATCGCCCCGGTTCAACCGGTGCTCACAGAAAGAGATGGCTTTGCCGAAAGCGACCACCGGATGGGGTAGCCACGCCGGGTCGCCCAGCCAATGGTCGAGCAGCCAGGCAGTGAGAAGCGGCAGGTTCAAGTTGAAGGCGACACCCAAAAGTATAAGCACATCTTCTTCCATCGGTTATTCCTCCTCAAGCCATTGTCCTATTGCTTTTACAAGCCTGTCATTCTCCTCCCGGCTCTGGGCGGCTATGCGGAAGAAGTGTTCATTCAGTCCGTCGAAGTTGGAGGCGTCCCGAATCAAGATACCATGCTCCCCTGCCAGATAGTCTTTCAAGGCGGAAGCCCTACCCATACGGAGGCACACCAGCATGAAATGGGTTTCGGTGGCCCATACCTCCAGTCCTCCCAATGCCTCGAGCGCACTGCGCAGGCGGGCAGCCTCTTGCAAGTAAGACGCCACATCCAGCGGATTGGGAACATCGTGTTCCAGCAGATGGAGCCCTGCCTCAATAGCAAGCTGGTTGACCGACCAGGGCATACGGTTGGTACGCAGACGGTGCAGCAGGTGGGGAGCGCCGGTGACATATCCCAGTCGCAGACCGGGAACGGCATAACGCTTGGTCATGGAGTGCAGCAGCAAGACGTTGGGAAACTCCGCAGCCTCGGCAGCAGAGAAAAGCGGACGCAAGGTGAAAAATTCGTAGGACTGGTCGATGACGAAACATACCTGCGGATTATGACTGATAAGTGTTGCCAGATATTCCTTCTCCACGACCGTTCCGGTAGGGTTATTGGGATTGCACAGCCACAGCATGCGCACCTCTTCCGGCAAGCGATACCCCTCGCTCTCCGCAGGAAACCAATAGAGGGAAGTGACCCGATGGCCGTGCATGCGGCAGGCATCGGCATATTCACTGAAAGTGGGCTGCACAATGGCGGTGTTTGTCCCGCGGAAAGTCTGTGCGGTAAGATAGATGGCTTCGGTAGCTCCATTCGTCACGCACACTGCCTCGGCAGGAAGACGGTGGTGGCGGGCAAGACAGGCCTCAAGCGTGTAAGGCTCCGGTTCGGGATAGTTGCCGATGCCGTCAATCCGGGTACACAGATGCGCCTTCAAGGCAGAGAGGTCTACCCTGCTGTAAACGTTCGAGCTGAAGTTTGCCGTAATGGGACGGCTGTATTTATAGGAATCGTCTCCGTGTCCTTCAATCATGGTTCTTTGTCAATATTTGGTAGATAAGCGGCAGGTTGACGTGGCGGCGCACGTGCTCGGCAAGCCTATCGTATTGTTCTTCTTTGAATGTATGGTAATCGAAAGCGCCGGCATTCCCGGACAGTTTGTCTGCAAAAGGCACAAGCAGGAAATCTATGAATTCCGGATTGTCGAGAATGCCATGAATATAGGTCCCCATGCAGGTGGAGTCCACGTAGTAACCGTCGGTAGAGCCGTTCTCCAGAAGATTCAAAGGAGAATCGGGAGTACCTTCCACAGGGGTGGTCACTCCCATATGGATTTCATAGCCCTGCATTAATGGAGAATGGAGAGTGGAAGATGGAGAATGGGGATTGCACAGACCGAACTTCACCTGGCGGGTCACCTTCTCTCCCGACATGCGGGTACTGATGGGCAACAGCCCCAGTCCGGGCAGGCGTTCAATGTCCCCCTCCACATGCTCAGGGTCGAGCACCTCCTGCCCCATCATCTGATAGCCGCCGCAGATACCCATCACGGTGGCACCTTCACGGTGGGCACGGATGATGGCAGCCGCCACACCGTTACGGCGCAATTCGTAAAGGTCATCAAGCGTGCTCTTGGAGCCGGGCAGCAGGATGACGTCGGCCTTTGCCAGCTCATCCACATTGTTGGTATAGAAGAGATGTACGCGCGGGTCACGTTCCAGGACATTAAAATCGGTGAAGTTACTGAGGTGGCGCAGCAGAATGACGGCGATGTTCACCTTTCCCTTCTCGGCACGGACAGACTTTGCGGCAAGCGCCACGGAGTCTTCTTCTTCAATGTAGATATCACGGTAGTAAGGCACCACCCCGACAACGGGAATGCCGCAAAGCTCCTCCAGCATCGTAATGCCCGACTCGAAGAGACGTATATCCCCCCGGAACTTGTTGATAAGAATTCCTTTAATTCGCTCCCGCTCATGGGGACGAAGCAACATCAGCGAACCGTAGACGCTGGCAAACACACCGCCACGGTCAATGTCGCCCACAAGAATTACATCGGCTCCGGCATGCAGGGCCATCGGCAGATTGACAAGGTCGGTATCCCGCAGATTGATTTCGGAGATGCTTCCCGCGCCTTCCAGCACGACGGGATTATAGCGGGCGGCAAGGCGGTCGTAGGCAGCACAAACCTCCCGGCGCAGTTCGTCGCGTCCTTCCTTGCGGAAATAATCATAAGCATTGCGGTTGCCGATAGGACGCCCGTTAAGAACAACCTGCGAGGTATGGTCCGACTGTGGTTTCAGCAGTAGCGGATTCATGTCCGTGTGGCAAGGCACTCCGGCGGCTTCTGCTTGCACAGCCTGGGCACGGCCTATCTCCAGCCCTTCGGGAGTGGCAAATGAATTGAGCGCCATATTCTGTGCCTTGAACGGTGCGGGCTGATAGCCGTCCTGCTTGAAGATGCGGCAGAAGGCGGCAGCAATGATGCTCTTTCCCACATCACTACCCGTCCCGGCAAACATAATCGGATGAAGTTTCTCCATAAATTCCATTTTAGCGAATGCAAAGATAGTGCAAATCCGAATATCTCTCCCATTCATAAGCCATATCTTCGGAAACTATTCGTTATATTTGTAACGTTCTATTCAAAAAGATGACTACTGAACAATTCCCACCTCCTCTTGTTTAGAGAAACAAGAACCCCTAAACCGAACGAACTTATGAATAATCTATTATGCCGGAGATTCTTTCCGGCTGCTGCCTGCGTACTGCTTGCCATCGGTGGAGTGGCCGCACAAACCTCCCTTCCCCTTAGCTTCGGTGATGCCCTAAGGCAGATGCAAAACGGCAACCGCAGCCTGAAAATAGCCGACAAGGGAATTGAAGCCGCCCGTGCGGAACGTGACAAACTGAATGCCCTCTGGTACCCCTCCCTGCAAGGTGCCGGTACGTTCGTGCATCTTTCCGAAAAGATAGAGGTAAAACAGCCCCTTTCCCAGTTCACCGACCCGGCAAAGGACTTTGTGCACAACATCGTGCCGGACGACCAATTCATCAGCAGCATACTCGACCAGATAGGCTCCCATACCCTTGCCTTTCCACTGGCTCCACGCAACCTGACTTCCGTCGGCCTGACCGCCGAATGGGTCGTATTCTCCGGCGGCAAGCGCATCCGGGCCTCGAAGATAGGCAACACCATGATAGACATTGCCCGCGAAAACCGGGGACAGACCGATGCCACGCAACGCACCCTGCTGGCAGAAAGCTACTTCGGGCTGAAACTTGCGCAAGAGGTAGTACGCGTGCGGCAGGAGACTTACAACAGCCTGCAACGCCATTACCAGAATGCCCTTAAACTGGAAGCTGCCGGCATGATAGACAAGGCAGGCCGGCTCTTTGCCCAAGTGAATATGGATGAAGCTGCCCGTTCACTGGAGGCTGCCCGGAAGGAGGCCTCCGTCGTGCAAAGTGCCCTGCGCACCCTGCTCAACCTGCAAGACACATGCAGCATCCATCCTACTTCGGAGCTTTTCATCAACGACCAACTGCCCGCCAAAGAGGAGTTCCTGCAAGCCATGCGGGTGGAGAACTACACCGTGAACCAACTGCAACTGCAGTCACAGATTGCCCGCCAGCAGCTCCGCATCGACCAGAGCGACTACCTGCCGGACATCGCCGTATTCGGCAAGCAGACCCTCTATGCCCACGGCATACAGAGCAACCTCGTCCCCCGCACCATCGTAGGCGTGGGCTTCACCTGGAACCTGTTCGACGGACTGGCGCGTGAGAAGCGCATCCGCCAGTCGAAGATAGCCCAGCAGACCCTTGCCCTGGGACAAGAAAAAGCCAAAGAAGACCTGAGCGTAGGCATCGACAAGCTCTACACCCAACTGCAAAAGGCACAAGACAACGTACGCGCCTTGAATACCACCATCGAGCTGAGCGAAGAGCTGGTGCGAATCCGCAAGAAATCCTTTGCCGAAGGCATGGCAACCAGTACCGAGGTCGTAGATGCGGAAACGATGCTGGCAACCGTCCGCGTGGCGCGTCTGGCAGCCTACTACGAATATGATGTGGCACTGATGAACCTGCTGGCTATCTGCGGAACGCCGGAACGGTTCGAGAAATATTTCGAGACAACTTATTAAAACCTACCCTTTATGAAAATCAATAATAAAAGCATCAGCATTGCATTCGTCATTATCCTGGCTGCAACGGTCATCATTTCACTTGCCGGCATGTTACTCATGAGCCGGCAGCCCCTGGTCCTGCAAGGACAAGTGGAAGCAACGGAAATACGTATCAGCGGAAAGCTACCCGGACGTGTGGACTCCTTCCTCGTACAAGAGGGCGACTGGGTGAAGGCAGGCGATACGCTTGTCGTCATCAACAGCCCCACCATCGAAGCCAAATACCGCCAGGTGAATGCCCTGGAGCAGGTGGCCCAGGAGCAGAACAAGAAGATAGACGCCGGTACCCGCCGCCAGATTGTGGCCACCGCCCGGCAACTCTGGAACAAGACGCAGAGCGACCTTGCCCTCGCCAAGACCACTTACCAGCGCATTGTAACGCTTTATAAGGACAGTGTCGTCACCTCCCAGCGGCGTGACGAGGTGGAAGCCATGTACAAAGCCGCCCAAGCCGCCGAACGTGCCGCCTACGAGCAATACCAGATGGCCGTAGACGGAGCGCAGAGCGAGGACCGCGCCTCGGCCCGCAGCCTGGTGGAAGCGGCGCGAAGCACCGTCGATGAAGTCTCCTCCCTCCTCGTCGACTCCCGCCTGACTGCTCCCGAAGACGGCCAGATAGCCACCATCTTCCCCAAACGCGGAGAGCTGGTGGCCCCCGGCATTCCCATCATGAGCCTTGTCGTGATGGACGATGCACACGTGGTACTGAACATACGCGAGGACCTGATGCCGCAGTTCAAGATGGGAGGCACTTTCCGTGCCGATGTCCCCGCCATCGACGGCAAGGACATTGAATTCCGCATCTATTACATCAGTCCGCTGGGCAGCTTCGCCACCTGGAAATCCACCAAACAGACGGGCAGCTATGACATGCAGACGTTCGAGATACACGCACGTCCCACACAGCAGGTAGAGGGATTGAGACCGGGGATGTCCGTACTTTTAAAAATGAAGAATGAAAAATGAAAGATAAAGAATTTGGCTGCGCAATGAAAGCGCTTCGCATGGTTATCCGTCGCGAATGGCACCGCATGACCTCCCGCCGTCTATACCTCGGCGTCTGCGTCGTGCTACCCTTACTCTGTCTGTTCTTCATGGCCACCATCTTTGGAAACGGACAGATGGAGAACATTCCCGTGGGTATCGTCGACCTGGACAACACTGCCACTTCGCGCAATATCTCCCGACGCATCTCTGCCGCCCCCACCTTCCGTGTGACGGAGCACTTCACCGACGAAGCCGACGCCCGCCGGGCATTGCAACAGAAGGACATATACGGCTACCTCGTCATCCCGCCCCGCTTCGAACAGAAGGCGGTGACGGGAACTGGCGCAACGCTCACCTATTATTACCACTATGCCCTTCTTTCGGTAGGCAGCGAGCTGATGGCAGCGTTCGAGAATACGCTTGCCCCCGTGGCGCTCTCGCCCATCGTGATGCAGGCCGAAGCTCTGGGAGTCAGCGGAGAACAGATACAGACCTTTCTGCTCCCCGTAGAAGCCAGTACCCATCCCCTCTACAATCCGGACATGGACTACTCCATCTACCTGAGCCAGCCTTTCTTTTTCGTACTGTTCCAGATACTCATCCTGCTCACCACCGTCTACTCCATAGGCAGCGAACTGAAATTCGGCAGCGCCGGCGAATGGCTGGAGATGGCACGAGGCAATATCCTCACTGCCGTAGCAGGGAAACTGCTGCCCTATACCCTCATCTTCTCGTCCATCGGTATCCTGGCAAACTATGTACTGTTCGGCCCGCTACATATCCCCTTCGCTGGCAGTCTGTGGCTGATGAATGCAGTGACCGTGCTCTTCATCATCGCTACCCAGGCATTGGCGGTCTTTATCTATTCTGTCTTTCCCAAGATTGCCTATATCATCAGTGTAGTATCCATGGTGGGGTCGTTGGGGGCTACGCTGTCCGGAGTCACGTTTCCCGTTACAGCCATGTATGCGCCCGTGCATGCGGCCTCCTACCTCTTCCCCGTGCGGCACTTCACGGAGGCGGCACAAGCCATGATTTACTTCGATGCAGGGTTTGCCTACTTCTGGCAGTCGGTAGCTACACTCTTCATCTTCCTATTGGCAGCACTGCTGATACTGCCATTGCTGAAATGGTGGATAAAAAAAGAGATAAGGGAAGAAGCAATCTCCGCCTCCCCATCACCTTGCCCACCTACCGCATTGTCAACAGCTTCTGTCATCCGCCACGAGTGGCATGCCATCGCCACCAATCCCGCCATCCTGCTCGTGCTGGCAGGCGGTATCTTCCTCTACGGACTGCTCTACAACTACATGTACGCCCCCAACCTAGTGCGCAAGGCTCCCGTCGCAGTGGTAGACCTCTCCCACTCCGCCCTCAGCCGCGAATACATCCGACTGCTCGACGCCACTCCCCAGACCGCCGTCTACGGCCAGACACCCAACATCCTCGAAGCCCGCCAATGGATGAAGCAGGGCGACGTGGCAGGCATCCTTTACCTGCCTGCCGACTTCGAGGCACGTGTGGCACGGGGCGAGACTTCGGTCTTCGTGCTCTATGCCGCCACGGACGCTTTCCTCAACTTCAAAGGACTGCAAGAATCCAGTGCGCGCGTCATGCTTGCCGTGAACGATGCCCACCGCATGGAGGGCACCGTATTCCTACCTCCGCAAGGACTGCTGGCAGTGGCTTCGTCCGCTCCCGTCAGCGTGTCCGGCACGGCGCTCTACAACTATACAGAGGGCTACGGTTCCTATCTGATTCCCGCCGTCCTAATTGTCATCATCTTCCAGACGATGCTGATGGTGATTGCCATGCTGACGGGCGAGGAAGCGGAAGCCCGAAGAAAAGGAATACGGCTGATGCGTGCCGACTCATTGAAGGATACATTACGGATTGTCGGAGGCAGGACCTTCGTATACTTCATGCTCTACGTGGTGTTTTCCCTATTCCTGCTGGGACTGTTGCCGCACCTGTTCAGCATCCCACACATCGGCAGCGGAGGAGACATCGTCACAATGATGATACCCTTCCTGCTGGGCACGAGTTTCCTTGCCCTGGCCGTCTCCCGCTGGTTTACAGACTCCGAAGCGCCGTTGCTGATGATAGCCTTCTTCTCTGTGGGCTATATCTTCCTTTCGGGCGTGTCCTATCCGCTGGAGCTGATGCCGTGGTATTGGCAGACAGCCCATTATCTGTTTCCGGCAGGTCCTGCCGTACTTGCTTTTGTAAAACTGAATTCAATGGGTGGAACGCTGGCCGACGTATGGCCGCAGATGCTGACGATGTGGATACAAGTATTGGTCTATGGAACTTTGGCGCTCTGCACTACACGCCACCTCTACGGAAAAGGAAAAGTGAAGGCATAAAAAAAGGCTATCTATCCCAGACAGCCAATCTTTTGTTAACCTTAAATCTAATACTATGAAAAACACATTGCAAATGTACGGACTTCCCCGAAATATCCAAAATTTCTGTCCATGACGGTCTCATTTATAACATGGTTTAATAGGAATATGCCGTTGTTAACAGATAGAGGCTGGTCAAATAAGAAATTTTCACTATCTTCATCCCCAAAATCGAACATCATAACTAAAGAATATTTTGCCATGATTCATACCATACTCGATACAGACCTTTACAAATTCACCACCTCGTATGCCTACATCAAATTGTTTCCCTATGCCATGGGCACTTTCAGCTTCAAGGACAGAGACGACACCGCCTATACGGACACGTTTCTGAAGGAACTGCAAGAGGCGGTGGACAGCCTGGCACAGACCGTACTTACTGCCGAAGAGCTGGAATACATGACCCGCCACTGCCGTTTCCTGCCGAGGGTCTATTGGGAGTGGCTCTCCTCCTTCCGCTTCCAGCCGGAGAAGGTAAGCATCCATCTGGACGAGGACCGGCACCTGAACATTGAAATCACGGACTATCTGTACAAGGCCACCCTTTACGAAGTCCCCCTGCTTTCCATCGTATCCGAAATAAAGAACCGTTCTTTGGGAAACGTGGCCGACATGGACGGCATACTCTGCAAACTGTCCGAAAAGGTGGCACTCTCCAACCGACACCAGCTGTATTTTTCGGAGTTCGGCACCCGGAGACGCTTCTCGTTCGAGGTACAGGACAAAGTCATAGACCGTCTGAAGGAAGCCGCCGAATACTGTACCGGGACTTCCAACTGCCACTTCGCCATGAAATACGGCATGAAGCCTATGGGGACGCATCCGCATGAATGGTTCATGTTCCACGGCGCACAGTTCGGCTACAAACACGCCAACTACATGGCCTTGGAAAACTGGGTGAACGTGTACGACGGTGACTTGGGCATCGCACTGTCCGATACCTATACCTCCGGCATTTTCTTAAGTAACCTGAGCCGCAAGCAGGCCAAACTATTCGACGGTGTACGCTGCGACTCCGGCGATGAATTCGATTTCACCGACAAGCTCGTTGCCCGCTACCGCGAACTGGGCATCGACCCTACCACTAAAACCATCGTCTTCAGCAATGCGCTCGATTTTGGCAAGGCACTCGACATCCAGGAGCATTGCAGGGGCAAAATCCGCTGCTCCTTCGGCATCGGCACCAATCTGACGAATGATACCGGATTCAAGCCCTCCAACATCGTAATGAAACTGACGCAATGCAAGATGAACGTCAACCAGGAATGGCGCGAATGCGTGAAGCTGTCCGACGATGCAGGAAAGCATATCGGCAGCGAAGCGGAAGTACGGGCATGTCTGTATGATTTAAGGCTCGGACAGCAAATAGAACCCCTATGCTGAAAACAGCTTCCCGGCGGTTAGCGATAAGTGCTTACTGTCTTTTCCTTTTGTAGGCAAACTCTTGCCATTTCTCCTCCGGCCAGTCCTGCCGCTGCATCTCCATGCGGGCCATGACGAAGAACAAGTCCGAAAGGCGGTTGATGAAGCGCAGAATATCCTCGTTCACAGGGTCTTGGCGATGGAGTGTCCACAAACGGCGTTCGGCACGGCGGGCCACGGTACGGGCAAACTGCAGTTGGGCTGATATGGGAGTGCCACCAGGCAAAAGGAAGTAGCCGTTGTCCGTCATCAGCAGGACGGTCATGGCATCCATCTCCTGCTCACAGCGCAGCGTGAGCTCTGCGGCAGAAAGCGGATTAGGGTTCACCACTCCCGAGGGAGTGGCCACATGGCTCATCACCACCATCAGTTCCCGCTGGACAGCATGCAGCAACTCCTGCCATCCATCTTCTGCCGCCAGCATGGAGCGCACGATACCAATCACGGCATTCAATTCATCAAGGCATCCGTTTGCCTCGATACGGATGTCATCTTTCGGCACGCGCGCGCCACCATGAATACCCGTTGTTCCTTTGTCTCCAGTTTTGGTATAGACTCTTTTCATACTCTATTTGATAAATCAGTAGGGTCTTCCAAAGAAGACAAGCGATAAGTATTCAGTTTCATAATCATAATATATTTAAATGAAAACAAAGATACTCCACTATTTCAAGAACACAAACGAAATTACATAAAATATCAATGCGCTATTTTAGAGTTCACCGAACAAAGCCATCACATCCACCTCGCCCCAATACAGATGCGTATAACTGGCTATCAGGTTCTTATAGCGAAAGACGGGAGTGGTTACCTTCTCTCCTTTGGCATTGTAAACCTGCGCTATCGAGGGAGGAAGACTGCACGCACCACCTTCTTTTCCATCAGTTTCGGGCACGGCAAACTGCGTATAATGGAATTCGTGTCCTTTAAGCCGCCATCCGTTATAGTCGAACCGGCGGTATCCCAATGTCAGTTTCCTGCGTTTACGCTCGTTTGTAACGCTGAAAGGTAATACTCCTACCATCTCATTTCTGATATTGCCTACACTGCTCCCGGCGTTTCTTCCATCGCTTCCGCTGCTTCTCCCGCCATCTCCGGCGATTCTTCCATCGGTATCAAAACTTCCCCCGTCCATATCCCCATCAGAAAGAACGGACTGCGAAAGATATATCATCCCCCCGCATTCCGCCAGCGTCCTGCCACCGGCCTCTATATAGCTGCGGATAGACTCCCTGGCAAGCCTTGCCCCGGCAAGTTCCTCCAGACGGTTCTCGGGATAGCCGCCGGGCAGATAGAGCAAATCCGTCTCTTGCGGAACAGCCCGGTCCTGCTCCGGATTGAAGAAAGTGACCGTGCCCATACGGCGCAGAATATCCAGATGTTCCGCATAGAGGAAGGAAAAGGACTCTTCGTTGCGCGCTACCGAGATATGCAGCTTCCCCGGCTCTGATAGTATCGGCTTCTCCTCCACAGCCGCCGCAGGCAATGGAAGCCCGGTTGTCGAGAGCAGCAGTTCCCAGTCCACATGTTCCTCCAGCAAGCCTACCAGCATGTCCAGCCCCTCCGTCTCCTTAGAACGGCTGAAATCCAGCCCCAGATGGCGTGACTCCTGCTCCAGTTCCTTCTGCTTGGGCAGATAGCCCAGACAAGTCACGTTCAAGTCTTCACAGACCTCCTGCAGCATCCGGTAGTGGCGGAGCGAGCCGACACGATTGAAGATAACTCCCGCAATACGTATATCCGGACGGAAATTGATGAACCCCGACAACAAAGGAGCCATGGAATAGGCAGCCGACTTGGCATCAACCACCAGCACCACAGGAATACCCAAGAGCCGTGCCACTTCTGCCGACGAGCCCCGGTCGCGGTCGTACCCGTCGTACATCCCCATCATCCCCTCGACCACGGCAACATCCGCATCCGCCGAATAGCGTGCATACAGACTGCTTACGTGCTCCTGAGATGCCATGAAAGTATCCAGATTGACGGAAGGACGGCCGCATACCGCCTCGTGATACTTAGTATCTATATAATCGGGACCGCACTTGAAAGGCTGCACCTTCAGACCTTTCTTCACAAACAATGCCATCAGTCCACGACTGACGGTGGTCTTTCCACTGCCCGATGTAGGGGCGGCTATGAGAAACTGAGAGATGGAACGCATAATTAATGTGCTAATGATTTAATGTACCAATGTGCTAATCGGCTGCGCTATACTTGCGCTACTTCCCCATGCCGCAGGTCATTGGCACATTGGCATATTGGCACATTAGCACATTTTCAACGTGCAAAGATAAGCATATCTCCGACAAAAGTTTTATCTTAGCTGCCAAAATAAAACATACCACCATGATAACCGAAGAACTTAAGAAACTCTACATCGCACATACCGGACACGAACCGGAACAGATTGACGAACTCCCCTCCTCCGGCTCCAACCGCCGTTACTTCCGCCTCATCGGAAGTCCTACACTTATCGGCGTCAGCGGAGAGTCTGTGGAGGAGAACCGCGCCTTCCTCTACATGGCAGAACATTTCCGCCAGAAAGGACTGCCCGTACCGCAAGTGTTCATCCGCTCCGAAGATGATATCTATTATCTGCAAGAAGACCTGGGCGACTCGCTCCTATTCAATGCCATCGAGAAAGGCCGCAAGACCAGCGTATTCGGCGAGGATGAGAAGCAGTTACTGCGCAAGACCATCCGTCTGCTGCCCGCCGTGCAGTTTGCCGGAGCCGACGGCATGGACTTCTCCTACTGCTACCCGCAGGCAGAGTTCAACAGCCGCAGCATTCTGTGGGACCTGAACTACTTTAAATACTGCTTCCTCAAGGCTACGGGGATGGACTTTCAGGAAGACCGGCTGGAGGACGACTTCCAGAAGATGGCAGACGTGTTGCTCCGTAGCAGCTCCGCCACCTTCATGTACCGCGACTTCCAGAGCCGTAACGTTATGATAAAGGACGGCGAGCCGTGGCTCATCGACTTCCAGGGCGGACGCAAAGGTCCGGTTTACTACGACGTAGCCTCCTTCTTGTGGCAAGCCAAAGCAAACTATCCCGACAGCCTGCGCCAAGAGTTGCTGAAGGAATACATCGACGCCCTGCGCAAGTACCAGCCCGTGGACGAGGCTTATTTCTATGCCCAGCTTCGCCACTTCGTATTGTTCCGCACCATGCAGGTGCTGGGTGCCTATGGTTTCCGCGGTTACTTCGAGAAGAAGCCCCACTTCATACAAAGTGTCCCCTTCGCCATCGAGAACCTGCGCCAGCTGCTCCAAGAGCCTTATCCCGAATATCCCTACCTCTGCCGGATTCTGCGCGAACTTACCGAGCTGAAACAGTTTACAGACGACCTGCAAAAGCGCCGCCTCGTGGTGAAAGTCACCAGCTTTGCCTACAAAAAAGGTATCCCCGAAGATTCCACGGGCAACGGAGGAGGTTTCGTCTTTGACTGCCGCGCTGTGAACAACCCCGGCAAGTACGAGCGTTACAAACCCTTCACGGGACTGGACGAACCCGTTATCCGCTTCCTGGAAGACGACGGCGAGATAGCCGTATTCCTGGAGCATGCCTACGCCCTTGTCGACGCTTCCGTGAAGCGCTACATGGAACGCGGCTTCACCAATCTGTCTGTCTGCTTCGGCTGCACCGGCGGACAGCACCGCTCCGTGTACTCAGCACAACACCTGGCGGAACATCTGCACAAGAAGTTCGGCGTGCAAGTGAACCTGATACATAGAGAACAGAATATTGAACAGACGTTTAAGGCCAAAGTTTAATGTGCTAATGTGAGAATATGCCAATATGAAAGCCATGATTTTCGCCGCCGGCCTGGGCACCCGGTTGCGCCCCTTGACGGACCACATGCCCAAGGCCCTCGTTCCCGTAGCAGGAAAGCCCATGCTGGAACGGGTGATACTGCGGTTGAAGGAAGCAGGATTCAACGAGATAACGGTCAATATCCACCACTTCGGGGAGCAGATTATCGACTTCCTCCGTACCCACGACAACTTCGGCACGGAGATTCACATCAGCGACGAACGCGGCATGCTGCTCGACACCGGAGGAGGCATCAAAAAGGCACGCCCCTTTCTGGACGGACAAGAACCTTTTCTGGTGCACAACGCGGATATTCTGACGGATATTGACCTTGCAGGTCTCTATCGCCACCATCTGGAGAGCGATGCGGAGTCTACCCTGCTTGTGAGCGAGCGCAAGACTTCCCGCTATCTCCTTTTTGACGACGACTACCACCTGCACGGCTGGATAAACAAGTCCACCGGAGAGGTGAAACCGGCAGGCTTCGACTACCGGGAAACGAAGTACCGGGAACTCGCCTTCGGAGGAATCCATGTCATCTCCCCCTCCCTCTTCCGCCTGATGGATGATGGGCAATGGGACGGCAAGTTCTCCATCATTCCTTTCTACTTGTCCGCCTGCACAAAGGTGCACATACAAGGCTATCCGCTGCAAGGATTCCGCTGGTTCGACATCGGCAAACCGGAGACACTGGCACAAGCGGAGGAATACTACAAACAAAAATAACAAGTAATGTAAAGCAGCCTAACATTACTTGTTAGCTCCCTTTACATTACTTGTTATCAAATCAACCTATGTACCATAGATTATCTATGGTGAAACTACGCCAACGCCAGTATCAGCAACTGAGCCGTCAGCACCCGCAGGAACATAGCCAGCGGATAGACCGTGGCATATCCCACCGCAGGGGCATCGCAGGATGTCAAGTCCGAGGAATAGGCCAATGCAGGTGGATTGGTGTTAGCTCCGGACAGCACACCTATCAGCGTATAGTAGTTCAGCTTCCAGAAATAGCGCCCCATGAATCCTGTCACCAGCAACGGGACAACCGTGATGATGGCCCCATAGCCAATCCACACATAGCCGCCTTCGTAGATAATGGTATCGATGAATCCCTTTCCTGCACCCAACCCCACGCAGGCCAGGAACAAGGCGATACCGATTTCGCGTATCATCAGATTGGCACTCATCGTCGTGTAGGTTATCAGCTTATATTGAGGCCCGAAACGGCTGATGAGGATGGAAACCACCAACGGTCCACCGGCCAGTCCCAGTTTCACGGGTTGGGGAATGCCGGGGAACATGAACGGCAGACTGCCCAAGATACATCCCAGGGCAATACCCAGGAAGATAGGAATCAAATTGGGATGGTTGAGACGCTTCAGCGAGTTACCCAGCACCTTCTCCGCATGGCTCACGGTTTCTTGACTGCCGGTGTGCCGGATGCGGGAGATGACAAACGCACGGTCAGCTCCTGCAGATGGCCCAGCCCGTGCTCGGCATCCTCCTCTTCTTTTTGGGTATTAATCCGCATGAAAATCTTCAAGGCTAGCAGCGCCAGGATGCAGCCCACCACACCCAGCGGATAGGCAACGGCATATCCGAGTGCGATTTCCGGAGCATCCACCCCGTTGAGGTCACTGTTTGCCTGCTGGGCAGCACCCAGACCGGGAGTATTGGTCACGGCTCCGGACAAGATACCCACCATCGTAGTAATGGGGATTCCGGTGGCAAAGTGCAACACAATGGTGATAAGCACGCTGAGAAAGACGGAAAGCATTGCTACCATGTTCAGCGTAAGTCCGCCCTTCTTGAAAGCGGAGAAGAATCCCGGTCCCACTTGCAGACCGATGGAATAGACAAACAGTATCAAGCCAAACTCCTTCAGGAAGTGCAGCAGATGTTCGTCGAGGTTCATGTCGAAATGTCCGAAGACAATGCCCACAAACAAAATCCAGGTGACACCCAGCGAGATGCCTGCCACCTTCAACTTGCCCAGCATGATACCGAAGGTGATGACCAGGGACAGAATCAGGACAGAGTGTGCCACTCCTCCGCCCCAAAGATTGGGATAACCCTCAAAGAGGTTTCTTAATAGTTCCATAGTTTCTATCTTTAGTTTTTACTTTTCAGCCTTATTGTTTAATTCTTAATTCTCTATTTAAAAAGTGTATCCCCACAGAAATCACTTCTCCGGGGATACGCATTTCACACATAAAAAATAACTACTATTATAAAGGCATGTTGCCGTGCTTTTTCGGTGGATTGCTCTGATTCTTGTTGTGCGCCATCTCCAATGCCTGCACCAGCTTGTAGCGGGTATCGCGCGGCATGATGACCTCGTCTATGAGGCCACGCTCGGCAGCGCGGTAAGGGTTGGAGAACTTGCTTTCGTACTCCTTGATAATCTCCTGCTTCTCTTCGGCAGAGGACTTACGGTAGAGGATGTTCACCGCACCCTCGGCACCCATCACGGCGATTTCCGCCTGCGGATAAGCCAGGTTCACGTCGGCACCCGTCGGTTTGCTGGACATCACGATGTAGGCTCCGCCGTATGCCTTGCGGGTAATCAGCGTTATCTTGGGCACGGTGGCCTCGGCATAGGCATAGACAATCTTGGCGCCGTGGCGGATGATGCCGTTGTGCTCCTGCATCGTTCCGGGCAAGAAGCCGGGAACATCTTCGAAGGTTATCAGCGGGATGTTGAAGCAGTCGCAGAAACGAATGAAACGTGCCGCCTTGTCGCTGGCATCAATATCGAGCACACCCGCCAAATAGGCAGGCTGGTTTGCCACGATACCTACCGAACGCCCGTTCAGACGACCGAAACCGATAACGACGTTCTTGGCAAAGTGAGGCATCACTTCGAAGAAGTACTGGTTGTCCAGCACCGGTTCTATAATATCCTTGATGTCATAAGGCATGTTCGGGTCTTCGGGGATGACGGTCTGAAGCGTCTCTACCCGGCGATGGATATCGTCGGAGCAGGGAGTGAAGGGAGCATCCTCCATATTGTTGGACGGTAGGAAGCTCAGCAGCTCGCGGATGCTCATCAGTGTCTCCTCCTCCGTATTGCACATGAAGTGGGTAACGCCGCTCTTGCTGCTATGCGTATAGGCACCGCCCAGTTCCTCCTTGTCCACCTCCTCGTGGGTCACGGTCTTTACCACGTCCGGACCGGTGATAAACATGTGGCTCTGCTCCTTTACCATGAAGATAAAGTCGGTAAGCGCCGGAGAGTAGCATGCCCCACCGGCACACGGACCCAGAATAGCGGATATCTGCGGAATGACACCCGACGCAATGGTGTTCTGATAGAAGATGGAGGCATAGCCTGCCAAGCTGTTCACACCTTCCTGAATGCGCGCGCCGCCCGAATCGTTGAGGGCAATGACGGGAGCGCCGTTCTTCAGGGCAAGCTGCTGCACCTTCACAATCTTTGCGGCATTCGTCTCGCTGAGCGAACCGCCGTGCGCCGTGAAGTCGTAGGCATAGACAAATACAAGGCGGCCGTCTATCTTTCCGTAACCGGACACCATGCCGTCTCCGGCAATCTGCTTCTTCTCCATGCCGAAGTTGGTGCAGCGATGGTTCACGAACTTGTCCAGTTCATTGAACGAGCCTTTGTCCAGCAGCATGTCAATACGTTCGCGGGCAGTCATGCAGCCGGAGGCGTGTTGTTTCTCTATCTTGTCTACGCCCCCACCCAGCGAGGCACGTTTGTCCAGTTCCTCAAACTGGCGATATATTTCTTCTCTGTTCATATTTGCATTTACAATTTAGTGATTTATAATATACGGACTGAATGCGACTCGGGATTATTCCTCCTTTATCAACTCCAATTCAATCAATACTTGATTGGCATTTACCGGTTCGCCCTCGCTCACGAGAATGTTGCGGACGATGCAGTCGGCATTTACCTTATAGTTACTCTGCATCTTCATGGCTTCCAGCACCACGGCAATGTCTCCGGCAGCCAGTCGGTCGCCCACCTTGACGGGGATGCTCACTACCTTGCCCGGCATCGGTGCCAGAATCTTGTCGCCCTGCTTCTCGTCGGCTCCTTTCTTCATGTGCAGATACTTGGCTTGCGTGTCTACAATGTCTACGTGGAAGGAACGCTGGAGCATGCTGATGTCATAGCTCTTTCCTCCCTCGCCGCGCACAAGGCCTGCGTTGAACGAGTTTCCGTTGTGCAGGATGGAGCAACTTCCGTTCTCCGCCATCACAATGTCCACTTCGTAGGGCTTTCCGTCAATGGTAAGTTGTACCTTATTCCCTTCCTTACCCACCAGGGTAATGTCTGCTATACGGTCTCCTATATGTATTTCCATTATTAAATCTCCATTATCAATTTTCCATTCCTTAAATCCTAAGCACTCCCTTCTGCAAGCCGAATTCCCTCCAACGGCTGATGGGGCGGCCATCGGACAGCTGTGCCGAAACGTTCTCCTCCAGATTAACCAGATAGTCCATATAGGCGGCTATCATGGCAATGTTCTCCAACTCTTCGTTGGTGGTATTGGTGCGTACCAGCATGCGGGCGTTCTTCTCGATAAAGAGGGTGTTGTACTCTCCCTTCACAAAGTCGGGCACGTGCATGATGCGCTTCAGATAGGCAAGGTTGGTCTTTACGCCCGTAATCTTGTACTCATAGAGCACACGGCGCATACGCTCGATGGCATACTGGCGGGTGGTTGCCCATACGATGAGCTTACCTATCATAGGGTCGTAGTAGATGGGAATCTCATAGCCGTCGTACACATAGCTGTCTATACGCACACCGATTCCGTTCGGCTCCGTCAGTTGCTTGATGACACCGGGAGACGGCATGAAGTTGTTTTCCGTATCTTCGGCACAGATGCGGCACTCTATGGCATGACCGCGCTGGAACAGGTCCTCCTGCTTGAGGTGCAACACCTCGTCGTTGGCAATACGGATTTGCTCTTTCACCAGGTCTACGCCTACCACCTCTTCCGTGATGGGGTGCTCCACTTGCAGGCGCGTATTCATTTCGAGGAAATAGAAACGGCGGTTCTTGTCTACCAGAAACTCGATGGTACCTGCACCGGAGTAGTTCACTGCCTTTGCTGCGGCAACCGCCTTCTCTCCCATTTCCCGGCGCAATTCCGGCGTAAGGAAGGGTGACGGGCTTTCTTCTACCACCTTCTGGTTGCGGCGTTGCACGGAGCATTCGCGGTCGAAAAGGTGGATAACGTTGCCGTGGTTGTCGCCCAATATCTGGAACTCGATGTGATGCGGTTCTTCCACGAACTTCTCCAGATAGACCGTGTCGTCTCCAAAGGAGGACATGGACTCGGAGCGTGCCGTGTTGTAGGCTTCCACCACTTCGCTCTCGTTATGGATAAGGCGCATACCTTTACCACCGCCACCCATAGACGCCTTCAGCATCACGGGGTAGCCTATCTCGTTGCAGATACGCACGGCTTCTTCGGCACTCTGCAAAGGTTGTTCCGTTCCGGGAACCACGGGTACGCCTGCCGCAATCATTCGCTTGCGGGCAGCTATCTTGTCGCCCATCGCCTCCATCGTCTCGGCAGCGGGACCGATAAAGATAATCCCTTCCTCCTTGCAACGGCGGGCAAACTCTGAATTCTCCGACAAAAAGCCGTAACCGGGATGAATGGCATCGGCACCGCATCGCTTTGCCGTGGCAATCACTTTATCTATATTCAAATAACTCTCTTTTGCCACAGCCGGTCCTATCGGATAGGCCTCATCGGCATAAGCCACATGATGAGAGGTGCGGTCAGCCTCGGAAAAGACGGCAACCGTAAGCAGTCCCATCTCCCGGCACGAACGCATGACGCGCAAGGCAATCTCACCTCTGTTGGCAATCAATACTTTCTTAATCATTTTACTTTTTCTTTAATATATAAAGGGTATATTTTGCTATTGCTGAACGAACGGCTTACCTCATCCAGACAATGCGGACATATACAATCGGAAAAGTTCTGTTGTAGATACGCGCGCTGTTCCGAAGTTAATCGGACTGATGCGCAATGGCAGTGTACAATATCATCGTGCATGCACTCAAACGTTGCACCACAATGCGGACATACCTTTAGCATAGGCATCCCTTTCTTCTTTAGAAGTTAAACTAAAATTTTCGTACTGTCTTCCTAATCCCACGAGCAAAGGCAGCCTTTAATGAATGGCAGGTCTTCTGACTGACTCCTAATCCTGAAGCCTTCCCGATTGTTCAACACATATCAGTGGCGAGGGTGTTTTTCATGATTTAAAACGGAGTTTCACAGCAGCGGGACTGTCCGGGATTTGCACCCGATTCCCTTTTAATCCAGATGATGGAAACATGCATCCGGAACCAATTCGTGGGCAAAGATAATGGAAACCGGATGCAATGCAAAAAATCAGACTACATATTTATTGGTATTTTCAAATTTCCCTTCATATATCAACAGATATCTATTGACTGTTACCGTCTGAAACGGTAAGTAATATCTTCCATCCTTCCCTGCTCTATGCGATAGAGACGCTGGTTGGTATGCTCCGATTTCAAGCCGCCAAGGCTTTCGACGTACGGTCCCAACTTGATATACTGGAAGTACCGTGTATCCAATCTTTCGGGAAGCTCCTCCTTACCGGAGTACCAGCCTACCTTTACAGCAGGGAAAGCCTGCCCGGAGGAAATGAACCTTGCCAACCGTTCCACTTCCATCGGTTCGGCATCTCCCCCCATGAAGCAGACGCAAGTTGCCGCACTTCCATACTTTTGGAGAAGTGCGGAAAGGCTCTCTTCCGTCAGCAAGTCGCCCACATCCTCCATCAGATAGGCACTATGGCAGCCTTTGCAACGATTGGGACAATTGGATATATTGATGGCAAGCGTCACCTCGTCCGGTATCTCTTGAAATACGATGTCATAATCAGTGTACCGGAGCATAGTATCTTTGTGCGGCCTCCTTCTGCCGTGGCTGAGAAAAGTTGCTGACACGCTTCATGTAGCCGATGATTCGAGTCAAATAGTCCACATTATTGCTATGACATTTCGGGCATTCCTTCAAGTAACGTTTGTCTATATGATGACAGTCATTGCAGATGGTGTTCGGAATGTTGAAGGTGAAGTAGTTGCAGCCCTCGGTAGCGGCTACCCGGAGCAGCTGTCGGTACTGCTCTTTGCTCAAATGTTCTTCCAGATTCATGTGCAGTGCAGAGCCTCCGGTCAGATGCTCGATGTAGCGGCGACCGTGCAGGCGGAATTTGTCCATAATGTTCAGCGAGCTATCTTCCACAATGTAGAAGTAGCTGTTGTAGCAGTCGCGGAATGTCTGGAACCCGGCTTCCCTATCCCACTTGGCATGTTTCACACCGACGTTCTCGGCGGGAATCATCTCGCAGTTGAACAGCAGGTCCTTGCTACGGTATTTCTTGTTGTACTTCTCCACAATACTCAATATCTCCTGCACGAAAGCTTCGTATTTAGGATTATCATTGATGTCTATGCCCATGAACTGTGCAGCTTCCACCAGCCCGTTCACACCGATAGTCAGATACTGGCGTCCGAGGTTGATGTATCCCGCATCGAACAGTGGTAGCATGCCTTTACTCTGCAACTGTTTCAGATTCTCATTATAAGCCATCTGCACTTTGTGCACCAGGTCTACCACTTCTTCAAGGAAGAAATGATAAAGCAGCCCCGACTTTACAGCGTGCTGGATGCAGCGGTTGAGGTTGATGGTAAGGACACTCTTCGAACCGGTAGACACACCTCCGGCACCCAACGTATAACTGAATCCATTGTCTTGAATTTCATTGCGCAAGCGGCAGCAGCTGCTCAAAGAATCGGCATTGTCGCTCATATAGGTAAAGAAAGAATGGCCTTCGGCATACATCTCCGCCGTGAAGTCACCGTATTCCTTATCCAGTACATCACCGTCTTTCGTCAGCAATGCCATAGTCTCTACCGGGAAAGTAAGCACAGTTTTAGTGCGCTCCTTATTGAACCATTTCATGAAACGTTTCTGCAGCCAGCTCAAGGAATTCCAATCGGGCTTACTGCCATCGGGAAACATGAAATGCTCGAAAAGACTGTTGAAGTAATACTTGTCATAGTATGCCACATTCCAGAAAACGGCTTGGAAATTTCTTGCGCCGGTAGGCTGGTTGATGGAGTAGACCACTTGCTCGAAGCAGTCCGTGATTACCTTGTCTATGGTCCGCTGTCTAGAGGAAAGGTCCACTACCTTTTCGGGATGCAAATAGTAGTCCTCGCCATATTCTTTACCAACAAAGTAGTTCATGTACATCAAAAATTCCGGTGTGGCACAAGCGCCACTCAACATGCTCGATACAATAAACACCATATTGATAAAACCACCGCAGAAAGATTTCAGATTAGTGGGTGCCGTAGAGTTACCTCCCACCGACATGGTACCTCCTATCAGCCAGGGATACATGGTGATACTGGCGCAATAGTTGGCAAGACTGGTTTCATCGTTTTTATAGATAAAGTGGTTATTCAGCAGCTCCAGATAACGGTCGGATATCTCCTTGCCATACATATCTTTGAGGCGGTCCGTCAACAGACGACGATTCAAGCGGATGAAGTTCGGTTTGGGAAGCTCGCCTATCAAAGTAGCCACATTCTTATTTTCCACATTGGCATTGGCATCATATTTACTGCCAGTGGCAGGGTTGGAGGCATCACAATAGTCCAGTAGGAAACGGAGTTTGTCACGCACTTCCCGGTCCTCCAGATGTTTCTGCCGGTAAAGCATGAATGACTTTGCCACAGCATAGTAGTGCTCGGCCATCAGAGCCACCTCTACCTGATTCTGTATATCTTCCACACTGGTTCCGTCGCTGATGCTCACGCGGCTGAGAATATTGGTAATGACATCCTGGGTAGCAAAGCTGCCCACCGATAAAAATGCCTTACTGATTGCATTTTTGATTTTATCAAGCGAGAAAGCCTCTTTCTTACCATCCCTCTTGACGATAAAAGTTTCTGAATTAATCATGTCTATAATTTAAGATTTAAAAAATTATCAACGACAATTCATACAACAATGCACAGAAACCAAGTAATAAAATGAATCTTCAATGGACTCGTTCTATAGCTTTTTCACCCGAAAGCATTGAATGAATGATGTAAAAACGGCAGGTCTTCTGACTTGCTTCTGTTACGACGCCTTCCCGGTCCGTCATCGGACCAGTGGCTTATAGAGTGTCGCAACACCTCTCCTGCAAAGGAGCCAAAGCTTACAGCTACGGGGATAGTTCCTGACTTTCACAGGATTCCCTTTTAATTCCTTATCACGCCAAGGTGACTCGAAAACCATTTTTCGGGAGACAAAGATAAAAAGAACTCACGAAATCCAAGCATTATCCAAGGAAATCTTATCAATTACTTTTCAACTTCCATTTACTATAAATAATAACTCATGAACGAAGCATTCCTTATAAGACATTTATCCTGCAAAAATTATATAGTTCAGACAGATTAAAAAAACAGAACGGCACATTTTCTTTCAGAAAATGTGCCGTTCCTCATACAAACACTATTTCAAGAGGTAACCATCGAATAAAAGATTATCCTGCCACTACTTATTGGAGTTAAAAATTATAAGCGATGGTTGCTATAAAGTTACGGGGTTTTGCAAGTTTTGTAGCACTACTGAAGTAATGGTTATTGAAAATATTATTGATGTTGCAAGACAATGTTATACTATTTTTTATAGTGTAATAAATACCTGCATCCACAATATAGCGTGACGGATCATAAACATTATTTTCAATACTACTATATATACGGTCGGTGAAGGTACCACTTAAATGGAAAGAAAAGTCTTTCAGTATACCACGTGGAATGGTATAGTCAGCATAGGTATAGAAAGTAGTACGCGGAACACCAGTTGCACGAATATTAATCTTTCCATCCTCGTCCAAAGTAACCCAGTCTGCATCTTGAGGAATCCAATCCATGTTGCTGGCAATTTGGCGATAATCGGACCATCCCAAACCTCCTACAATCTGAAGATTGGTCACAGGATGCAGTGTGATGTCAAAATCAAATCCCTTGGAAGTGGCACGACCGACTTGAGCTTGTACCGTCTTCTTTATCACCTCGTCGCCTTCCTGTACGGTCTGTTCACCAATCTTGGTTACTACATTAAATTTACGGATATAATAGACACTGGCATTTACATCTATCCACTTGCTTTCATACCGTGCCCCGAATTCAAACTGATTACCACGCTGCGGCTTGAATACTTCACCACCGGCATCATCTGGAATAAATTCGTGCCCGTTGCGATCATAATAAATCACATCTTTATTATACATGGTATTATATGGTTTGAAGAAAGAAGCGGCAGAAGCATAAAGCGAGACTTCTGGAATCGGCAAATACACCAATCCGGCACGGTAGGTAAAAGCAGAAGTTGAAACTTTCTGCCAGTCTGTACGATTGGCATCATCATAATGCTGACGTCCGTCACTGATAGTCGCTGTTGCCTTTTTGTATCTATAGGTATCAAAACGACCGCTAAGCATACCTTTCCAGTGTTCGTTAATATCAAAAACATCCGTCAGGTAAATTGCATTCGTAGTATAATGGCTGATGGAAGCGGCAGAAACTTTACTATCCCACCAATCACGTACATAATGAGGATTGGCAACAGACACCATTTCATTCAATCCCGGTCCCCACACATCTCCATCGCCATAACCGTTATATTGGGTGAAATTGAAATAGGAATAAGTCCATCCAAGTGTATAGTTATGTTTGACGTTGCCAGTCTCGAACTTACCGGTAAAATCGAGCATATTGCTGGTGGTACGATGGTCGGGATTAAAACAAAGAGGAGATCCGCTACGTACTGAATCCACTTCTATATATTTTATATTTCCGGTTCTACTATCTTTGTAATACCAGTCATATATAGGTTCATCACTGGTACGGTAACTGACTTTTTCGACACAAGAGTAGTCTAAGTTACTGTGATTATAAGAAAAACGGTCACGCAAGGTCAGCCAGCCCGCCAATTCATGAGTATAGGTAGCCAGTACATCTACATTGCGGCGGCGCATGCTATTGTTGGCGATGTCATTAAATACATCTTCATAGTCACAAAGCGGGTTACGTTCACCATTTTTAGCAAACAGTCTGTCTCCGTCCACGCTATAGACATCTCCGGGCATGGTAGGAGCACCGCCTATATCTGTGGTATAATGGTCATCATTGAAATTGACACTTGCATCCAGATATCCTTTCTTACCGACTTGAGAGCCGATAGCAAACATTCCGGAAAAGCGGTCTGCATTTACCATACGATAACCATCACCGTTGGCATAGTAAATATTGGCACGATAATTTACCGGCCCTGCCAACTTGCCACCAAATCCCACGTTAGCTTCTTTTTGTTCCCAACTGCCATAGCTTATACTGGCATTACCCGTAAAGCGTTCTGATGGTTTCTTTCGAATGATGTTGATAATCCCACCCATCACAGAATGGCCTGCCAATATAGAAGCAGGCCCTTTGATAACCTCTATGGACTCAACCGAAGAGAGGTCGCCGAAAGGTATTGTATTCGTCAAAGAACGTTCATCACGTATACCGTCATAAGCAATCACAGCATCAGAAGTTCCACGGATACTGTAACGCTGGAAGGCTCCTAACTGATTCGAGCTTAAAACGACCCCAGGCAAGAAACGTACAGCATCTTCCATGTTGGTGATATGCTTACGCTGCAGGGTGACACGGTCTATTTTGGTCACAGTCATGGGAAGATACTTCAACGGAACAGCCATATTCAACATATCTACCGGCTGCTCTTGCAAAGGTCTCTTCTGCTTGGCCGTAATCTCCACCTCATTAATCTTAAAAATGCTGTCTGTGAGACTTTTACTCTGCCCAAACACCCATAATGGGCAAGCAGCAGCTAATACTAAAAATACTTTCTTGTTCATCTTTACATCTTAAATTAAAAAATCTATTACCTATTTCCTAAACTTCTTTATCTTCCTAAGAATCCATTTAACGGATAAGACTACCCCCGTCAAAGAAAGGAAAGTTCCACCTATCATTAAGGTAAACATGACAATATTCCAAAGAATGGGGCGGTCTGTGAGATATTTGATATTCAAACTATGTAAGCCACTGTATAAAAACCTACGGGTACGTCCATCATCATCTATACGCCTTTGCGAGATATTCTCCGGATCGTAATACAGATGGGTATGCATGTCGTCGTCTACAATTACCCGGTAAACGGGAAGCGGATTGCGCTCCTTCTCCTTACCATAATAATCGGCATCATACTCAGAAAGTAAGTCCATTTTCCAACGAACACTGTCACCAAACTGCTGTCTGACATCCATACGGATCATCTCTTCAGTCAACCGAAAAGGACGTACGGAAATAGTGTCTGACGAATCTATGTTCTGTACAGTATTGTTCATTCTGATTTTATAATAAGGATTTCTTCGCCAGCTGTTCCAAGTAATTCTCTTTATTGAATCAGAGGTGGACAGCACAGTCCGGTAGTCCAGTGCATAAGCCTCGACGGGTAACATACTGTCTTGACGAAAACGTCCGGAAAACATTTGCTTCTGCTTCTCTTTCGGAGCTTTCTTCATCCAGTCCGGCATATCTGTCAGCGACATAAGTCCGCTGAAAGCAAAAGTAATGGCAAACAAGCCAAAACACACACCACTGATAAAATGCCACTTATACCAACTTTTACGATAGGGAGAGCGAAAATAGCCCAGCTTGCGTTGTTTCCACCAGTCTTGAATACCCAACCAAAGTCCGGCAAAACACATAATGCAACCTATTCCAGCAGCCCACTTGACAAATTCTATCCAAGCCGTCTGATGCTGACGTAATGAGGTGAAATATACCCAATGCGGGATTGCTCCCAACCATGCCCAGAACCGGCTGTTTTTATCCGTAAACTGTAATACTCTTCCATCGCGGGAAGTCATATAAAGTTGATGCTGCTCCGGGTCATCAAAATAATATTTATAAATCGGCATTTCCTCACTTAACCTGCCGAAAGGTATCCACTGGTCCACTTCCTGCAAAGTATCAATGCGATGGACAGAAGCGTCGCACCATAGGCTTATTATTTTCTGCCGCACTTCCTCATTAAAGTCTTCCACAGGTTCCAATGTATCCAAATACTTATCTCCCGGTACGTCTTTCCCGCGGAAACTAACCACAGGACGATCAAAACGCATTTCTATGGAGAGAGATTGTAACTTGGCAGAGTCCGGCACATAAGCTATTATACTATCTATTGCCGGCAATGCACCTTGAAGCGGCTGCTGTCTTTGCAGTTTGTACTCTTGAGAGGCTCTTGGGAAACTATGATATATCATCACAAATCCTGAAAGAAACCACATCAGAAAAAGCACACAAAGCAATAATCCCAATATCAAATGGATATTAAAGACGATTTTTCTAATCATAAACTTATAAAAATTTCAGTTTAAAACCAATGGCTTTGTCTTTTACATATTTTAATTATTATCGTTAGAGACCTGATACGAAAAAATAGCAGAGATGTACATGTGTGCTCACAGCAAACAACAGAGAACAGATTTTCACCTGCCCACTTAAAAAGTACAAACCTTCTTGTAGATTCGACCAGAACCTTCAGCCATTTCCTAACCCCGGGAAATAGACATCCAATAGTTTTTTTTGGCAGGTTTCCTGACTTCACCCAAGGAATAAAACCTTCCCGTCTTACGACAGTGGCATGTAGATAGAATATTCCTCTTTATTAAGGTGTTCACAGTAGCGGGTACTGTTCCGGCTTCTCACCGGATTCCCTTTTAAACAAATAGCTAGAAATACTATTGTTTCACCAAAACGGAGGTAAAGGTATTATTATTTTTATAAAAAGACACAAAATTATTAAAATATTTCCGGATTAATAATAATCCCTTCATTCTACCATTACTTTTTTACCCGAATATAACCTGGGTTCGATATGCAACAAATAACAACTCTTGATTCTATCATGAACGAGGCATTCCTTTATTTTTTTGCAGAGATTGAGTATTTATTAAGTGTTTTTGCTACCTTTGCCCGCAGTTTTGGTTTCACCTCTCCCGATTCCGTTGGAGAAGAGTGATGAAAAAGGGAATCAGGTGCAAGTCCTGAACAGACCCGCTGCTGTAAATCCTTTCAAAATCTTTGAATATTCTATAAGTCACTGTCCAGTATCCGGGATGGGAAGGCATTCAAAGAGGGATGAGTCAGAAGACCTGCCAAGACAACATAGTTTTAGTGCTTTCGGGGAATAAAGCAACAAAACATTGAGTCTGGGCATTCTTTATCTTCAGTTAAAGAAATCATTTCTCATTGTAATCATTCTCTAAAAGCAAGTAAATAGTAAAATGGCAAAAACCTTTTATTAATTTAAATTGCAATATATTATGAAGCATTTTTTGATTTTTACATTCTTCATGACATTTATTATGTCATCTTGTGATGACAAATCAATGTTGTCAGAACAAAATTCTGGAATTAGTACTACACATTCTTTTTCTAATGTGAATGCACTTTCTTCTGATCGTATAAATAATATTGGTCATACTCAATTTGAAGTTGAATGCTTGGAGGAAGGTCTTTATTATTTATGTGTATTAGTTCGAATTCCTATTATCAATGGAAGTTTACACGAATACGAGGTAGAAATAAATGGAATAATCAATGAAAACACACTAAAGCCAAGCATAGGTGGATTACAATCTTTATATATCACAGATAAAAATAAGACCCCATCTCTGATACAATTAAAAAAAGGTATTAATACTATATCAATAGTCTCTACTAGTAAAAGAACAATTAAAATAGAACAACTAAAAATATCGTCTAATGTACTTGATGCTAAAATAGACGATTCAGTATATAGGGATTTTCTTAATAAAGTGAAGAATAACTCTAACTTTAACAAAGAAAAATCAGCTGCTTATACAACAAGTTTGCAATCAGAAGAAATATATGACTACACACTGAATCTTATAGCTCCACATACTTATGACGAATGCTATGACCCATGGCCCGAAGGAATACATTTGACTTTAACAACGACATGCAATATCCCACATGTGATTGAAGTTTACGAACAAGACAAAAAAGGAAATGTCTGGTCATGGGCTGCATCCGGTACATCAAGTGCATTTTTGGAAATGGTAACTCCCAGATGGGGCTTTTACAATATACGCATAAGAGCTTTGAATCCTGGAACTATAGGCACTGCAAATATAATATACAGAGATAGTGAGGACAATTTTACAGGTATGATTGAAGATAGAGATGTACTTGTTGGAGGAAGTACACTTCCTATAAATAGAAATCTTTCTGGAAAAATTTATATGGTAACTCACACACTTAACGATGCAGGAGGTGTTCCCTTATCACTGATTGATGAAAATTTCAAAGTGATTAAAAGAACACATTTTTTACGAACATATCCTAATCCTCCTTATGAGTTCAATATTTACGACCATACAAGTTTTCTTGAGTATGAAGGTCCTTCTTCGTATATTTTTGTATATACAACAAATCCAGTTGTTCCAGAAAGATGTGCAGATATTTATTTAGGATTAGATTTCAGTAGTTCCCAAATTCGTAGTCTTTTTCCCAATTTACCTAGTAATAATTCATTTAAATCCGGTTTAATGAGTCCTATATATAATTGCATAAGTTGGTCGGTAGAGAGAACCGATTATTGGGAATGGCCAGGAGACAGAGGTTCAAGCTATTATCATCCTAATCTCCTTACCGCTTTTGACAAGTTGTATGCAGCATACGGATATACACGTTCTGGAGCAACAGCAGATAACGCAGGTATAGCATTATGGGCATTAAATGGAGAATATACTCATGCTTCAATAAGAAAAAATGCAAATACAAAGAAACCACATGGTTTTGAATGGGAAAGCAAATGTGGCAGTTTAGAAAGAGTAATGCATACCCGTGATGCCCTTGATGGGAAAAGCTATGGCAAAATTGCTCACTATTATAAGCCTACTTCCAATGTATATTCTATCAGTCAGGCCATTACAAAAGACACTGTCAATACACTTTCATTGAAAAACAGAATATCTCTGAAAGCATCCCTCCCTTCAAGAAAAATTACAGAGTTTGAAGAAGCATATTCAGCATGGAAAAAAACATGGAATAATATTGCAGTAGCAGTTTATAGCAATCCACGCAAATATGCAGAATCAAAAGAATATGCTGCATTATTGAAAGTATGCACTGAAATGGACAAAGCCAGTTGGCCATTATTCATTGAGAAATTAGCAGATGGCGATATATTTTCAATTAATCTCATAAAAGATTTAACATTTACGGATAATATAAAACTTGAGTTCAACTTATAAATGCAACTTTTTGGGTGCGGATAATAAGCAATAAAAACATTTATTTTTCAGAGAG